>JBEKSK010000335.1:0-3048 GCA_049517155.1 Solirubrobacteraceae bacterium | reverse complement strand
ATAGAGGTGTCAATGGCCGATAGAAAACCATAGAATTTCGCACGCGGTGTCGCTGTTCGCCGAACACCTTCGCGACAACCACACCCTCGCGAGCTTCGAGGCGCAGTAACGCTGCTGCAGCATGGGCGACCGATCGAGTCGGTGCTCAGATGAGGACGCCGGGCCCGCTCGGCAAATCCTCAGGCTCTCCATACACCAAGGACAGACGGCGAAGCTTGACTGTGGTTCATCAACCCTCTCTCAAAGGAGATGAACCAAGCATGAGATCGATAAAGACAGCGTTCGCAGTGTTGGCGGTCACCGGAGCACTCGCCGGTGGCGGTGCGGCGATCGCCAGCGCGGCGACGACCTCGACGGGGTCGACCGGCTCGACTGGGTCGACGGCAACGAGCACGATGCCGGCGGCTGGTTCGACCGGCAGCGCCTCGGCGACGCACACCGGCAAGTGTCCCAACATGTAGCCGTAGTTTGTCTCGATAATGGCGGGTCCCGCGCGCGCACGGGACCCGCCCGCGGGTCTGGGCGCAAGACCGTCAGCGGCCTCGCCCGGTGACCTTCCTCATGACACAGTGACGAGCCAGACGATCAAGCACTGGCGCATCATGCGCTTGGCGGCCGTGCCGCGGTTTCGCGCCATCGTGGGCATGGCGATGCTCGCGCTCGCGCTTGCAGGCCTGGTCGGCTGCGGGGCAGGCGGAAGCCCACGTCCGGCGGTGGTCGCGAGCGGCCTCGCCAACCCTCGTCAGATGAGCTTCGGTCCAGACGGTGTGCTCTACGTCGCCGAGGCCGGGTCCGGCGGAGACGAGCGATGCGCGATCATCCCGGATAGCACGGAACGCGTGTGCGTCGGCGACACCGGCGCGATCCTTGCCATCAAGAGCGGCAAGGTGCGGCGCGTGATCACCGGCCTTCCCTCCGCCGCGGAGGCTGGGGGTGCCGAGTCAAGCGGCGTCGCAGACGTCGTGGCGAGCCACGGCCAGGCTTCCTTCGTCGTCCAGGACACCTACATCAGCAAGAGTGGTGCGAACCAGTTCGGGAACGCCGGCACATACCTCGGACACCTCGCGTTCGCCTCGCTGAAGAGCCGCACCCTTCGTCTCGGTGCCGACCTCGCTCATTTCGAAGCGACCCACAATCCCGATCACGGCGCCGGAGCGAGCGCCGGTGACGCGATCGATAGCGACCCCTACGGGCTCGTCGCCTACCGCGGCGGGTACGTCGTCGCCGACGCGGCGGGCAACGACCTGCTGTCGGTCACAGCGACCGGCAAGATCAGTGTGCTCGCCGTGTTTCCGATCCAATACGAAACACTGAGGACCACAAACGGGCACACTCAACGGATCGCCGTTCAGTCGGTTCCGACCTCGGTCGCGGTGGGCCGCGATGGCGCGCTGTATGTTGGAGAACTGAGCGGTTACCCCTTCCGCCCAGGGTTCGCGCGCATCTGGCGTGTCGTGCCAGGCAGAACCGCCAGTGTTTACGCCACCGGGTTCACCTCCATCTCGGCGATCGCCTTCGACAACCGAGGTCGGCTGCTCGTGCTCGAGATCGATCGCGACGGGCTGCTGGACGCCAAGGCGTCAGGCGAGCTGATCCGCCTCGACGGGCCCAAGCGCCGCACCGTGCTCGAGACCTCCGGGCTCGTGTCCCCAACCGGCGTGGCCGTCGCCCCCAACGGCAATATCTACGTCTCCAACAACGGAAGCTCTGCCACTCACGGCGAGATCATTCGCCTTCCGGCGACTGACGAGTAACGACAAACACACCGAAGCAAACGGCGGGCGCCTCCGGAGCGCGCCAGCCGTCGCTCGTGGATGCCGGCTCGCCACCGAACTACACTCGGGGAGCATGCAGCCTCCCATCCGACGATTTGACGCCGAGCGTTTGAACACTGGAGCCGCATGATCAAGGTCCACGCCCTGGGCGTCACCCCGCAGGACAGCTTCCAAGCGGAGGTCCGCTCGATCGATCAGGCCGGCCTGGACGGCGTGTTCGTCACCGACCATCTGTTCGTCAGCCACGGCAAGCCCCGCCGCGAGGCGCTCGCCGGGGGTGATCCGTTCGTCAGGCTGGGGATCGCGGGGGCGCTGTCGGAGCGGCTGATGCTCGGAACCAGCGTGGTCAACATCGGCTTCGCCCACCCGGCGCTGGCGCTGCGGTCGTTTCTCGAGCTGGCGACTCAATTTGGCGGCGATCGGGTTCTCGCCGGCATCGGCGCCGGCTGGAACCGCGAGGAGTTTGAGGCGCTCGGAATGGAGTTCCCGTCCCTCGCCCGTCGCATGGACCGCCTCGAGGAGGCTGCGCGTCTGGCGCGGGCGCTGTTCGACGAGGGGTTCGCCGACCTCGCAGGGGAGTACGTCACGGCGAGTGAGCTGACGCTGGGCCCGCGGCCCTCGCCCGCGCCACGTCTGCTTTTCGGCGGTGGCTCTGACCGCCTGCTCGAGATCGCCGGCCGCTACGCCGACGTCGTCGACCTCAACGGCTCCTCGCGTCGCCTCAAGCTCGGAGGCCCTCATCCCGTCCTGCGCGACGCCATGCGCCGATTCACGACTACCGTGGGCGACCTGGAGGACTCCGTCGCGCGTGTGCGGGCCAGCGCCGCAGCTGCGGGACGCGACGGCGATCAGATCGAATTCTCGGTGCTCGTCAACGCGATCCGCTTCTGCCCCATGAGCGAGGTTGATGGGGTCGAGAGCGAGCTCTGCGAGGGGGCGGGGATCGAACGCCAGTCGCTCGCGGATTGCCCCTACGTGTTCGTCGGCCCGCCCGAGCGGATGCGCGACCAGCTGAGCGAACGCGCGCAGCGGCTCGGGTTGCGCCACCTGATCCTCGCCCCCGACGACGTCGACGTGCTGGCACGCTTCCGCCAAGAGGTCGTGGTCGAAGCCGCCGGCTGAGCATCCGGCCGGCACGCGCCGAGGGGCTCGCCGGATGGCGGCCCCAGGCGACGGGGAGCCTCGGTGATCCCGCGGACGGCTTCCGTCATCCACGGCGAGCGCGCGCGGCGGGTGCAACGGCACTCGTGCTTCTGGGTCCAGGGGGTATGGT
>JBEKSK010000334.1:0-3061 GCA_049517155.1 Solirubrobacteraceae bacterium | reverse complement strand
CCGGCCGACCCAGCGCGCCACCGCTTCGATCCGCCGTCGCCGGTTCGACCTCGCGACAACTTTCCCCGACAGCCTCGCCCGCCTGCAGGCGTCCAGTGGCATGGCGGCTCGCCGCTGCGGTTCGTCGGTTGGACGTCTCTCGGAGTAGCCGACCTGACCGACGCCGGCCTCTCGCTTCGTCGCCAAGCACGGGTCCTGAGGCGGCCATTAGAAGTGCGGGTGCCCCGCGAATCCGGCTGGCTCGGCGCTGTCGGGGCGTCGGTTCCCCGCTGATCACGGACCGCTCGGGGCGCTCCTACTGATGAACTCGGTTCGCGAGGTCGGCCGAGCTAGACTCGGGCCCGATGAAGCCGTGGGGAACCGAGCCGGTGGGGCGCTTCGACGAGCACTCGCTCGCCAGCGACGTGCTGCGCGATAACCCGCTCGGTGATCCGTACGAGCGGCCGCTGTGGGTCTACGTGCCGCCGGGCTACGATTCCGAGCCCGAACGCCGCTACCCGTCCGTCTACATGATCCAGGGTCTCACGGGCCAGCTCGACATGTGGCGGAACCGCTCCGCGTTCCGGCGGACCTTTCCCGAGCTCGTTGATGAGTTGTTCGCCGCCGGCGAGGCGCCGCCGACGATCTGCGTCTGGGTCGACGGTTGGACCTCGCTGGGCGGCAGCCAGTTCCTCGACTCGCCGGGGACCGGCCGCTACCACACCTATCTCTGCGAAGAGGTCGTCCCCTGGGTGGACGAGCGCTACCGGACGCTGGCGGCGCCCGAGCACCGGGGGATCGCGGGGAAGTCGAGCGGCGGTTACGGCGCGATGGTCACCCCGATGCTGCGCCCAGACCTGTTCGGCGGCCTCGCTACCCACGCCGGCGACGCCCTGTTCGAGACCTGCTACCTGCCCGGGTTCCGCAAGACCGCGCGCGTGCTACGTGATCAGTACGACGGCTCCTACGAGCGCTTCTGGGAGGACTTTCGCAGCCGTCCCGCGTTCGCGAGGGAGAGCGACGGCCAGCTGCTCAACGACTGGTGCATGGCCGCCTGCTACTCGACCGATGAGGACGGTTCGGTGCGGCTGCCGTTCGATCCCGCTGTCGGCGAGCTCATCCCGGACGTCTGGGAGCGCTGGCTGCGCTGGGATCCGGTCCGGATGGTTCCGGGCCACGCCGACGCCCTGCGCGGCATGCGTGCGATCTACATCGATGCCGGCACGCGCGACGACGCGTTCCTCGACCTCGGCGCCGAAGCGTTCCGCCGCGCCTTGGAGCGGATCGGCGTCACCAATGTCTCGTTCGAGCTCTTCGACGGCACCCACGCGGCGATCGAGTATCGCTATCCAATCTCGCTCAGGTATCTGGCCGAACGACTCGTTCCGCCCGGCTGAGCAGCGCGAACCGGAGACCGGTCGTCACGACCCGTACGTGGCCGCTCGCAACGGAAGTCTCACCGAACCTCCGACTACCAGGCGAGAGCTGAAGCGTGACCGCACGGTCGCGCACCGGCCGAGTTGCGAGAGTCCGAGGCGCTTGCCGGTCGCGCTCGCTTTCGCCCTCAGTGAGATGCTGGGTTCGGCGGCTGGTGACGTCCGGCCGGCCGGGTTGGGTTCTCGGGCGGCGGCGGGCTGACTCTCTTTCGCCCTGTCGACTGCTTGGTCTGACCGGCTTTTGTTCTGTCGCCCGTCGCCGCCCGAGGATCACCGGCGTGACTTGATAGGAGCGTGGCACCGCCCCGACTGAGGTTTGTCCACCGGAGGTCCGCTCCATTGGCCATGACCAACGAAGGGACGGCGTAATGATCGTGATCGGGGTGGACACGCACAAGCGCTCGCACACGCTTGTCGCGGTCGACGCAGCAACCGGAGGCGTTCTGGGCGAGCGGACGATCGTCGCGAACGACGAGGGCGCGCTCGTCGCGCTGCGCGTAGCCGCGGCGCTCGGTGACGAGCGGGTGTGGGCGATCGAGGACTGCCGGCACGTCTCGGGGCGACTCGAGCGCGCGCTCGTCGCTGCCGGTGAGCGGGTGATCAGGATCCCGCCCGCGCTGACGGCGACCGCCAGACGAACCGCGCGAGAGCCAGGGAAGTCGGATCGGATCGACGCGCTCGCGGTTGCTCACACAGCGGTCAGAGAAGGCTTGGAGCGATTCCCGGCAGCGTTCCTTGACACGCAGGCAATGGAGATTCGCCTGCTCTGTGACTACCGCGACCAGCTCGTTGCCGAGCGCACCAGGGCGATCAACACGCTGCGCTGGCATCTGCTCGCGCTCGATCCCGAGCTCGAAGCCAGCCTGCGACCGAGCGGTCTGCAAGGGCCGCGCATCCGCGCCAAGGTCGCCCGCCGCCTCGCAAGGCTTGGCGACGGCGCCCAGGCCAGGATCGCCAAGTCACTCCTCAGACGGATCAACGAGATCACCCGACACGAGCTCGAGCTCCGAGCACAGATGAACATGCTGATCGCTGCTCACTCGCCGCAACTGCTCGCCGAGCACGGCTGCGGCACGATCACCGCGGCGATCTTGATCGGCCACACCGCCGGCGCCGAGCGCTTCCCGACCGACGCGACCTTCGCCAGACACTCGGGGACCGCGCCGATCCCCGCGAGCTCGGGCAACACGACCCGCCACCGTCTACACCGCGGCGGCGATCGTCAGCTGAACAGGGCGCTACACACGATCGCGCTCTCAAGAGCACGCACCGACCCGCTGACGCGCGCCTACCTCGACCGCAGAGCCGCCGAAGGCAAAACGAAGCTCGAAGCACTCCGCTGCCTCAAACGACACCTCGCCAGACACTTCTGGAAGCTGCTCTACCGAAACCCGCAAATACCGAAACTCACTTGACATAGGAGCAACAGGAGATGGCTCGAATGATGCCGGCCCCGCGCTGGGAGGACCTTGCCTGCAACTACTCCGCCCACACGCTCGAGTCGCTTGCATCGCTCATGGGCTGGTCCTCGGGTCCTCCACCCGGCGGTAGGCTCCTGCTCTGGCACGGGGTACCAGGAACCGGAAAGACGACCGCGATCCGGGCGCTGGCGAGGCAATGGCGATCGTGGGCGGAGTTTGAGTTCA
>JBEKSK010000333.1:0-3081 GCA_049517155.1 Solirubrobacteraceae bacterium | reverse complement strand
ATGCCGAGAACCTCGCCGACAAGCTCGGGGTCAAGCGCGCTGGTGACCTCATCGAGCAGTAGCGCCCGCGGCTTCGTCATCAGCGCGCGCACGATCGCCACGCGCTGCTGCTGCCCGCCCGAGAGGCGATCGGGGTAATCGTGCTCGCGCCCCGCCAGCCCGAAGCGCTCGAGCAGCGCGTGGCCGGCCGCGAGCGCGTCGCCGCGCGGCATCCGCTGCGCGCGGATCGCGCCGAGCACGACGTTCTCGAGCACCGAGCGATGCGGGAACAGGTTGTAGGCCTGAAACACCAGCCCGAGGCGGCGGCGGATCGGCACGGGATCGCTGCCGGGATCGGTGATCGCGGCGCCGTCGAGGTAGATGTCGCCGTCGTCGATCTCCTCGAGCAGGTCGATGCAGCGCAGCAGCGTCGATTTGCCCGAGCCCGAGGCCCCGATCAGCGCCACCGCCTCACCCTCGCGCACCTCGAGATCGATCCCGCCGAGCACCTCGCGCTCACCATAGAACTTCGTCACGCCGCGCAACTCGAGCACCGGCGCGCCGCTCAAAGCATCACCACCGCGTTCTGGCGCGTCAGCGCCCGGCCGCGCATGTGGTCCACCACGCGGATCAGCGGCAGCGTCAGCAACAGGTAGAAGGCCGCGGCCGCGACATAGGGCGTGAAGTTGAAGTTCAGGTCGCTGTTGATCTGCGCGATCCGCGCGATCTCCTGTGGCCCCAGCACCGACACCAGCGCCACGTCCTTGGTCAGCGAGATGAAATCGTTGAGCAGCGGCGGCACCACGCGTCGCACGGCCTGCGGGAGCACGACGTGACGCAGTGCCTGGGTGCGGGTGAGGCCGAGCGAGAGCGCCGCGGCCGGCTGGCTCGGGTGGACCGACTCGATGCCCGCGCGAAAGACCTCGCTGACGTAGGCGGAATAGCAGAGCGCAAGCGCAGCCCCGCCCAGCACGGTCTCGTCGGTCGGCAGGAACGAGAAGTCGAGGGCGGGAACGCCGAATCCGATCAGATAGAGCAGGATCAGCAGCGGTACCCCGCGCAGCACATCGACGAACACCGCCGACACCAGCCGCAGCGGGAACAACAGCGGTGCGCGCAGCGTGCGCACAAGCGCGATCGTCAAGCCGAGCGCGAGCACCACGACCTCGACGACGATGAACATCCGCGCATCGAGCCAGAAGCCCGCCGGCAGGCTCGAGAGCACGGCGCGGAAGTAGTGCCAGGAGAAGAAGGTCGAGCGCACGGTCCGCCAGCCCGGGCTGAGCACGATCCCCGCGGCCACCGCGCCCAGGACCACGATGGTCGAGGTCGCGGACAGCGCGACGGACCGGCGAGCCTGGCGGCGCCGGGCAAGCTGGCGCTCGGCGCGGCTCGTCGGGATCGTGTGCACGAGACTGCTACTTCAACACGGGAACGCCCGCGCCCGACTGCATCCAGCGGCTCGTCAGGGAGGCGAGGGTTCCGCCCGAGCGCAGCTTCGCCAGCGCCTGATCGACACAGGCCGTCAGCTTCGAGCCCTTGCTCAGGAGCACGCCCCAGTTGTCGCCGCCGGGAGCGTTGAACTGGCCGACGACCTGGCCGTGGGGGATCTCGCCCGATGTGAGGTAGAAGCCAGTTGCAAGGTCGACGACGATCGCGTCGACGAGGTGCTCGCGCAGCGCGGTGATCACGTCGTTTGAGCTGTTGAACACCTGCGGCTGCTGCGTCGGGTGGATCTCGGAGGTGACCGCCGTCAGGCTGGTGGTGCCGACCTGGACACCGAACTTGGCGCCGCGCAGCGCGGCGAGCGTCGTGACGTGGGCGAACTTCGAGCCCTTGACCACGATCACCGCCTGCGGGTTGGTGTAGTAGGGCGTCGAAAAATCAACGGCCTTCGCCCGCGCGGCGGTGATCGAGATCTCGTTGATGTCGAAATCGAAGGACTTTGGTCCGGGCGCGTAGGAGTCGTCGAACGACTCGACCGTCCACTTCACCTCGCCGGCCGAGAAGCCGAGTTCCTTCGCGATCGCGTAGGCGACGGCGCTCTCGAACCCCTTGCCGTTGGCCGGCTTGTTGTTCTCGAAGTAGGGCGGGTAGGCGGGCGAATCGGTCGCGACCGTGAGCTGGCCGGCGTGCACGAGCGAGAGCGACCCCTTCGCGCAGCTGGCGGCGGCGGTGCTCGCGGCCGCGCTGCTCGCGGCCGGCGCGGCCGCCAGCACGATCGCGGCCACTGCGAGCATTCCGGCTGACACGGCGGCCAAAGTCGTTCTCAGCTTCATCTCGATCCTCGGGTTGGGGGCGATCGCAACAGCTGCGGCCCGAAACGGATCAAAGCCGATCCGGAATCCGCGCTCGCGAGGAAATCTAGCGCCTCGCGGACGCCGGGCGCGGCCCGCATAGACTGGGCGGCGGTGGCGTCCGAGCGGGTCAAACGGCTGACACTGACGGCGGCGATCCTCGGCTCGGCGATCGCCGTGCTCGACAGCACCATCGTCAGCGTGGCGCTGCCGACGATTCAACGCAGTCTTGGCGGCGGCCTCGCCGGACAGCAATGGATCTCGAGCGCCTACCTGCTGACGCTCGGCTCGCTGATCCTGGTCGGCGGCTCGCTCGGCGACATCTTCGGCGAACGTCGCGTGTTCGCGATCGGGACCGCCGGCTTCGGCGTAGCGTCGGTGCTGTGTGCGATCTCGCCGACGATCGGCGTGCTGACCGCCGCACGGGCGGTGCAGGGCGTCGCCGGAGCGCTGCTCACGCCGAGCTCGCTCGCCGTGATCGCGGCAACCTTCCCGGATAAGGAGCGCGGCGCGGCGATCGGCACCTGGACGGCGTTCGGCGCCGTCGCGACGGTGATCGGGCCGCTCGTCGGCGGCGAGCTGCTGGCGCTGGCCTCCTGGCGCTGGCTGTTCTTGATCAACGTGCCGGTAGTCGTCGTCTGCCTGGGGCTGATCCTGGCCGTGATTCCCCGCGCGGAGCCCTCTTCAAAGCGCCGCCGCCGCGTCGATCTGGCGGGCGCGCTGTTGTGTGCTTGCGGCCTGGCCGGTGTCGTCTTCGCCCTGATCGAGGCGCCGCGACTGGGCTGGGCCAATCCGGAAATCGACG
>JBEKSK010000332.1:0-3090 GCA_049517155.1 Solirubrobacteraceae bacterium | reverse complement strand
CTTTGCAAGCAGGAGGTCGACGGTTCGATCCCGTCTGGCTCCACTCGAGAACTGCCTGTAAGCGCGGCTGTTGCCCTACGCCCTATGCCGCTCGACGGTTGGGGTGCCACCACGTCGCCCCGAATGCCGTTGTCTGCCGCGCCACGGCCCTCCACGAGCGTCCGCAATCGTGCCTTCTCGCTGTCGTCGCGACGCATCGACTGGCGGTACGCGGGCAGCGCGAGCGCCGGATTGATCTGGCCGAGTTCATCCATGACGACGCCGGATCCTCATCAAGCGCACAAGCGACGCTCGCGAGCGTGCGACGAAGCGAGTGGGTTGTACCGCTCGCCTAGATCGAAGGTGATCGCGAAATTGAGCACGGGCTGGATCTTCTCCCCATGGGCCGGGGGCCGAATCACCCCGGCTGGCCGCCCCGGCGGAGGTACGTTTGACGTGTCGGCATGTTGGAACTGAACGGTGGCTCGCCGCGAGGCTGGGCGCAATCGGGGCTGGTGGGTCGGCACCACCTTGGAAAGCTGCAGAAATTGGAAGGCTGTGCCTCTGATGACCGACGGCCAGGCGCCCAAGCGGGATGCCGACGATGGAATGGATGTCCCCGTAGTCCGTGTATTGATCTCTAGCGTGAAGCGCGGAGCCGAATCAATCGCCTCCAACTATCTCCACTACTCGATCGTGGCGCTCGACCCAGACGAACCGGTCACTATCGAGGCGCCCTATGAGGACATCGGCGACGGATTCGAGCGCTCGATCGTCGTCGAACTGCGCTTGCACGACTGACCGCCTGCCCTGGAGGCCGAACTTGCTCCAGGTTGCGTCTCTGGGGCCCGTCCTTGGGAGTAGCCTGACGCGTGCAGCAGCCGACCGGACCTCGGGCGGACACGATCACGATCCCGCTGTCCTCCGGACGTTCGCGCTGCTGCGCTGGTGTGTGACAAAGCGCCGGCACGGTTGTAGGCGCAGCGGCTCTGGCGCACTCTTCCGTCGACCGAGCCCCGCGCGACGGCGCGGAGCGAGTGTCGCGTTCACGCGCGAATTAACCAGCGCGGGGTTGCTGGCAACATCCGTCGGCGGCATGGCTATAAGTCTGGTCATGCCGGAGACGTTGCCTCTCGCCACGGTCAAGCTCGGTTCTCCGAGCTCGTCGACCGCGCCGCCCGCCAACAAGACCGGGTGATCGTGATCCGCAACGGCCAGCCCGCCGCTGTGCTGGTCAGTACCAACGATCTCGAAAGGCTTGAGGAAACCCTCGCGATCATGTCCGACTGGTCGCTGATGGCGCAGATCCGCGCGAGCGAGAAGGCAGCGGCAGCGGGCGATCCCGGGATCGCGCTCTAGGAGCTCCGGGCTCCCGATCTCCGTGGCGGCCAGCCGTGCTCGAGACGCTGGACGCGATCGCAGAGAACCCCAGGCGCCTCGGCAAGCGCCTAGCGCTCGAACGCGAAGGGCGCTGGTCAGCCCGCCGTGGCCCGTACAGGAGCACGCTCGTGACGGGAGGGCACTCGCCTGGGTACGGTCGTCGCGGAGCGCGGTCGGGTGCGAGTCCGACGCCGGGACCGCGGCTGCCGCGGTCCCGGCGTCTGCGTCGGTGCTAGTTGGAGGCCTCCGTGCCCGGTGTCAAGGACACCCCACGCAGGACCTCGCCGGCCTTGGCCGCCTCGACGGTCGTGAACGTCTCACCACTCAGCGTCGTCGCCGCGAGCGAATCGGTGATCGCGACCACCTTGTTCGGGTCTGCGCCCTGGTCACCGCTGCCGCTGACGGTCGATGTCTCCGCCCAGATCGTCGCGGTGCCGTTCCTGTTGACGCGGCCCGTGATATTGCGCAGGCCGTCGGTGGCCGGCGCCCACGGCAGGCCCGTGCCGTAGGGCCCCGTGTTGTCGCCCGTCGGATACCCCGCCACGGTGTAGGGGAGGCCCAGGTTCAGGCCGCTCTGCAAGGTGTAAGCGAGATGCCACGTCGTCCCGTTGAAGACCCACTTCTGCAGGCCGGCCGTCGTGTCGGCGGCGGCGACGGTGTAGGTGTTGGTCGTCTTGTCGTAGGTGTTGTCGCCGCTGCCCTCATCGGCGAGGTAGATCGTGTGGGCATTCGCGAACCAGATCCCGAACGGGTAGGAGACGCCGCTCGTCGCGGCCGCGAGCACGGTCGGGAAGCCGGCGAGGACGCACATGTTGTAGGGATAGACACCCAGCGTCGGGATGCTCGCCGCGTTGTAGGCGATCGGACCGCTCGGGAGCGGCGCGCCGGGCTGCGGCAGGCCGACGCCGGGCCTGGCACTCGTGCCCGGGCAGGCCTTGCCGGTTGTGTCGATGAAGTAGACGCTGTTGATGCCGTTTCCCCCGCTGCCCTTGGTGTAGTAGACGACGTTGTTGTAGATCGTCAGGCCACGAAAGTTCGTGTCCTTGCCGATCTTGTCGCCGGCCGTGTAGGCCGACCCGAGGTTCGACAGCTGCGTGATGTTGAAGCTGCCCACCGGCGTCGGCGCCCCCGGGTTCTGGAACGCCTCCGGCCCGATTGACGGAGACAGTGCCTGCGCGCCTGCGCCTTCGATCACCCCCGGGAATTGATGCTTTCCGCTGCCGCTCCCCGCGTTGCCCGCCATGAAGGCGATGGGAGCGCTCGAGGTGTCGGCGCCGTCGCGGTCCCAGCGGCTCGGGGAACCGTCGGCGATGATCGCCGCTCGGCCGTTGTCACCCGTGTATGCGTTGGTCTCGGTGTAGTGGAAGTTGCCATCGCTGTCGAGTGTGGTCACCACGCGGTACCAGGGGCCCGGGTCCGTGTTGGTCGGGTCGATCTCGCCTGGCGTGTTGGCATTCGACACGTCGACCGTGGCCGGTGGTGCGGCGTAGCCAATGAATGACACGTACCGGCCGCTGGTGGACAGGTTGAGCGCCAGCTCCGACTTCGACGAGAAGCTCGTCACGACATTGTTCGTCGGAACCGTGATCGTGTTGATCAGGTGCCCGGTGTAGGGATTCACCTGGTCGAGGTAGATCGGCGAGGTGATGCCGAAGTGGCTGTCGGCCTCGTTGTTGTTGAAGTCCTGCGGGTAGGTGCCATTGGTGTCACGATCCCGTTATCCAAAAGGCG
>JBEKSK010000331.1:0-3106 GCA_049517155.1 Solirubrobacteraceae bacterium | reverse complement strand
CTTCGCGGCCCCGAGGCGCGGCGCGATCAGCCGTGTGGCGGCCTGGCCGAGCGGGCTGAGCGTTGGCCCGCTCAGCACACGCGCGACGAAGCCGTAGGCCAGCACGGCCGCGATCCAGTAGGCGCCCGTCGCGAGCGTGACGATCGAGAGCACGAAAACCACGCCGGCGACGACCCGCGCCGCCTTCTCATTGACCGGATTGGGGAAGGAGAAGATGGCGGCCACGACAGGAGATCATACAAAGCTCACCAAGCCGGTGAGGTATGTGCGGCGTGGCCCGAGCGGTGCGGCGCCCCGGCGCGGTTCCGCGGCCGGCGCTCCGGTGCGGTCACTACGCTGGAAGCATGGACGCGCGGGCTCCCCAGCGGACGGTTGTCATCGACATGGGGTCCATCTCGTTCCGGCTCGTCGCCTACAGCTATGAGCCGGGGAGGTGGTGGCGGCGCACCGACGAGATCTACGACACCGTGCGCCTCGGCGCCGGCCTGCAGGCGACCGGGCGGCTCGCGGAGGACCGCATCGAGGCGGCGATCGAGGCGATGGAGGTCTACGCGCATTTCTGTGCCGCGAGCGCGATCGAGCCGGCGCAGGTGCGGGCGGTAGCGACCAGCGCGATCCGCGACGCCGCCAACGGAGCGCAGCTGCTCGAGCGCGTGCGCGTGCTGACGGGGTTCCCGGCGCGTGTGCTCAGCACGCAGGAGGAGGCCTGGTTCGGCTATCTCGCGGCGGTCAACTCGACAAGCATGCAGGACGGAGCGGTACTCGACCTCGGCGGCGGCAGCCTGCAGATCGTGTCCGTGGGCGAGCGCCGCGCGCTCGAGAGCGCATCCTGGCGGCTCGGCACCGTGCGGATGACCGAGCGCTTCCTTGACCACCGCCGCGCCGCGAGCGCCAAGCAACTCGACGCCCTGCGCGCCCACGTCCTCGAAGAGCTGGCCAGCGCCCCGTGGCTGCAAGCGGCTGCTGGCTCGCTCGTGGGGATCGGCGGCACAGTTCGCAACCTCGCGGCGGCTGCCGCTGCTGCGGCCGGCCTGCCGTCGATCGGCGTACAGGGCGCGATCATCGAGCGCGGCGCACTCGATCGGCTGATCGCGGAGCTCGCGGCGCGAGCGGTCAGCCGCCGCGCCGCCGTCGCGGGGGTCAAACCGGGCCGCGCGGGGCTGATCCTCGCGGGTGCGGTCGTGATCGCCGCGGCGATGGAGGCGATCGGGTCAGAGCGCCTCGAGGTCACCCATTCGGGCCTGCGAGAGGGCGTCTTCTTCTCGAGCTATCTGGCCGGGGCCGACCCGCCGCTGTTCGACGACGTCCGCGTCGCCAGCGTGCGCAACCTCGCCGCGCAATACCAACCGGACCTGGTCCATTGCACCCACGTCGCCGCGCTCGCCGGCCAACTGCTCAACTCTCTCAACGGCGGGCTGCCGCCCGCTGAGGGACTTGATGTGTTCCAGCTCCTGTGGGCGGCGTCGATGCTCCACGACATCGGAGTCTCGGTCGACTACGACGACCACCACAAGCACTCGCGGTATCTGATCCTGGCCGCCGGGCTGCCCGGCTTCAGCCAGCGCGAGCTCGCGCTGATTGCCCAGACCGTGCGCTACCACCGCAAAGGGACGCCTGAACTCGGCGAGCTCGAGCCGCTGTGCCGTCCGCGCGACGGGCAGCTCCTCACGCGCCTGGCCGCGCTGCTGCGACTCGCCGAGCATCTCGACCGCGGCCGCGACGGGGCCGTGGTGGGCGCTCGGCTGCGCCGGCGCGAGGACCGGCTCGAGTTGGAGCTCGCCGTCGATGGCGACGCGGCGCTTGCGCGCTGGGGAGCCGAACGTCAATCGGACCTGTTCCGCCGGGCGTTCGGACGGCCGCTAACCCTGGTTTGAGCGGGTATCGTGATGGCGATGGGTGAAACCGAAAGCACCACCGAGGTCTACGAGCTCTACCAGCGCGGCATCGCGCTGCTCGAGCGCGGCGACTTCGCGGCGGCCGCGGTCCCGCTCGGGCGCGCCCGCACCCTCGAGCCCGACAAGGCCTCGATCCGCGAGGCGCTCGGGCGCGCGTTGTTTCGCAGCCAGCGCTACCACGAGGCGGTCGAGGAGTTCGGCGCGCTCGCCGCCTCCGCGCCGACCGACGACTATGCCCACTTCTGCCTAGGTCGTGCGCTGCAGCTGCTCGGCCGCCACCGCGAGGCCTGCGGCCCGCTCGCAATCGCCGCCTGCCTGCGCCCGGACCGCAGCGAGTACCGCGTCTACCGCGACCGCGCCCGCGCAGCCGC
The DNA here is from genome assembly GCA_049517155.1 of Solirubrobacteraceae bacterium. Classification (GTDB taxonomy): domain Bacteria; phylum Actinomycetota; class Thermoleophilia; order Solirubrobacterales; family Solirubrobacteraceae; genus Palsa-513. The sequence goes on along the minus strand of JBEKSK010000331.1, from coordinate 840 downwards.
CGCCCGCGCCTGAGTTCCCGGCGCCCGGGCGGGTCGCGGATCCTCGCCTGAGGTCCCGGCGCCCGGGCGGGTCGCGGATCCTCGCCTCAGCGCCGAACTAGCGAAGTGCCTGCGCCCGGACCGCAGCGAGCCCCCATCTGCCGCGGGCGGCGTTGCGCCGGCGCGAGCCGCCGACCCGGTCGATACTGCTTCTGTCCGCCCCGCCGCAGCCGGTCGGAGCAGGTGTCGACCGAGAGGGATCGCGCATGCAGCCGGTGGCAGTGGAGGTTTTGGGCGGCGGTGGCGCAGCCGCCGCGTTCGGATTCGCCCGCGGGCGCGGCCGCAGGCGCGGCGAGCGAGCGAACGTTCGGCTGCTCGTCGAGCCCTACCGCAACGATCGCGCCGGCGGCGAGTCGCTCGCGGCGACCTTCGCCGCCCTGCATGCGCTGCTCGGTCCAAGGCGGACGCTGGCGCTCGAGGTTCATCTGGACCGCCGTCCAGGCGGGGCGCCGCTGGTCTGGTTCTCGGTCATCTGCCCGGCGGCGCTCGAGCGCCAGGTGCAGGCGGCGCTGCGATCGAGCTATCCGAACCTGCGCCTGCGCGCGATCCGCCAGGTCCCGAATGAACCGCCCTACGCGCTGGCCCTGCGCCGCCGGTCGCCGCCGCGCGCCGACGAGTTGGCGCCCGAGCCGCAACCGCGGATCGAGGCGGTCCTGCGGGCGATGTCGGCGGCCGGCGCGCCGGCCACGGTGCGGTTGATCCTGCGCCCGGCCTCCGGCGCGATCGAACGCCTGTGCTCGTCGGCCGACAACGAGGCCGGGCCGCTGCTCTGGGCGTTGCCGGTCGTGCTCGCGCGCGACG
>JBEKSK010000330.1:0-3112 GCA_049517155.1 Solirubrobacteraceae bacterium | reverse complement strand
GGGGCCGGAAGGAGCGGTGAACATCATCTACAAGCGCGAGCTCGGCGCGAGCGATGCGCCGGAGAAGCTGCGCGCCCGGCTGATGGAGGACTACACGGCGCGCTTCGAGAACCCCTACGCGGCGGCCGAGCGCGGCTACATCGACGACGTGATCGAACCCCACGAGACGCGCCCGCGTCTGATCACCGCGCTGCACCTGCTGGCGACCAAGCACGAGGCGGGACCCAGACGCAAGCACGGCAACATACCGCTGTAGGTGTCCGCGCCGTGAACGCTCCGGGCAGGCTCAACCAGGTCACACCGGCGCCCACGCCGGCCGAGGCCGCGGCGATCGTCGCGGCGCTCGAGCGTTTCGCGCGCGACACCGCGCCGAGCCCGCTCCCGAGCCAAGCAGCGGCCGGCGGCTGGCTGCGCGCGGCGCGCCTGGAGGCCGTCGCGCGAACGCCCGGGCGGGCGGGCGAGCCCCCGGATTGGCGCTCCTGGCGCGAGCGCGCACCGCTGCATCCGGCTAAACACTAGAAAAGCACCAGGCTTTCGGTAGTATATTCCGCTCCACTAGCGGAAGAGGTTGTTGGATGGCGCATGGCTCCAGCGGCGCGCGCGGCTCGCTCGCCGACCCCGAGGTCTACGAGAACGTCCCCGGACACGTGATCCCGATCATCGAACGCGAGTTCGACGACTTCGACACGGAGGCCGGCGCCTTCCTCGCGGGCGAGGTGCCCGAGGATCGGTTTATCGGCTTTCGCCTGAAGCAGGGCGTGTACGGGCAACGCCAGGTCGAGCGGCAGATGATCCGGGTGAAGCTGCCCTTCGGCGGCATCAATCCCGACCAGCTCGACTCCTTCGCCGACGTCGTCGAGCGCTACGTCCCACTGCGTAAGGGCCACATCACGACGCGCCAGAACGTGCAGCTGCACCATGTGCCGCTGCCCGACGCCGCCAAGCTGATCCGCGAGATCTCGCGCACCGGGCTCTCCTCGCGCGAGGGCTGCGGGAACACGATCCGCAACGTCACCGGCGACCCTTGGGCCGGGGTCTGCGAGAACGAGCTGTTCGACCCGACGCCCTACGTCGGCGCCTACGTGCGCTACTTCGTGCGCAACGAGGTCTGCCAGCTGATGCCGCGGAAGTTCAAGACGGCCTTCACCGCGACCGACGAGGACATCGCGATCACCGGCATCCACGACGGCGGCTTCATCCCGCGGATCAAGGACGGGAAGCGCGGCTTCGAGATGCGCGTCGGCGGCGGCACCTCGATCATGCCGCGCGTCGCACCGACGCTCTATGAGTTCGTCGGCGCCGACGACGGCGAGTACCTGAAGGTGACCGAGGCCGTGCTGCGGATCTTCAACCGCCAGGAGGAGCTGCGTGCCAACCGGGCGCGGGCCCGGATCAAGGTGCTGGTCGACCGGATCGGAATGGACGCCTTTCGCGAGCTGGTCGAGGAGGAGCTGCGGGGCGACTGGGTCGCCGAGCGCAACTTCGATCCGGCGCCGCTGCTTTTCATCGACGATGAGCAGGCCGGCGCGCCGGCGCCGCGCGAGGCCGGCGTACCGGCGGATGGCGACCGGCCAGAGTTCGAGCGCTTCGTCGCCGCCAACACGCAGCCTCAGCGCCAGGCCGGTTTTGTCACCGTGGAGGTGAAGGTCGTGCGCGGCGACCTGACGCCCGAGCAGTTCCGCGGCCTCGCGGCGATCATGCGCGAGCATTCAGGCGGCTACGCGCGCACCACGGTCCAGCAGAACCTGGTGCTTCGCTGGGTGCGTCCGGAGTCGCTGTACGCGGTATGGCTTGGGCTGCGCGATCTCGACCTCGCGGGCGTCGGGCCGCGGACGATCGCCGACCTCGTCAGCTGCCCGGGGACCGACAGCTGCAAGCTCGGCATCACGAGCTCGATGGGGCTGAGCGCGGCGATCCAGGAGCGCATCGATGCGCTGGCGATCGAGGATCCGCTGACGCGCTCGATCAACATCAAGATGAGCGGCTGCCCGAACGGCTGCGGCCAGCATCACATCGCGAACATCGGCTTCACCGGCGCGTCGATCAAGCTGGGGACGCGCACAGTCCCGGCCTACATCCCCCACCTCGCCGGCAACTTCGCGGGAGGGACGGTTGCGATGGGCCAGCGCCTGAAGTCGCGCCTGCCGGCCAAGCGGGTTCCCGAGGCGGTCGAGCGCTGGCTCGCGCACTACCAGCGCGAGCGCGTCGAGGGCGAGGAGTTCAACGCGTTCGTCGATCGCATCGGCACCGCCAGCTTCGAGCAGCTGGTCGCCGATCTGGCTCTGCCACCGGACTTCGCGCTCGAGACGATGAGCCAGTTCATCGACTGGAACCGCAACGAGCCGTTCGCCGTCGTCCGCGGGGAGGGCGAATGCGCGGTATAGCGACGGCGCCCGTGGTGGGCGACCTCGAGCGCGCGAGCGCGCAGGAGGTGCTCGGCCACATGCTTGAGCATCATCATCCGCGCCTCGCGCTGGCCTGCTCCTTCCAGAAGGAGGAGGCGGTGCTGATCGACATGCTGATGCGCCTTGAGCCCGCCGCGCGTGTATTCACGATCGACACCGGCGTGCTCTTTCCCGAGACCTACGAGGCGTGGCGCGCACTCGAGCGCCGCTACGGCGTGGCGGTCGAGATCTTTGACGCCCAGCGCACCACGGACGCCGGGTGGGACGCGGGCGCGTGCTGCTCGGAACGCAAGGTTGCGGCACTCGATGCGGCGCTGGAGGATCTCGACGGCTGGATCACCGGACTTCGCCGCGAGCAGTCGCCGACCCGTGCCGACGCGCCGAAGCTTGCCTTCGACAGCCGCCGCGGGATCTGGAAGGCCAACCCGCTGGCCGACTGGGACGACAAGGCGGTCTGGGACTACATCAACGCCAACGACGTCCCCTACAACCCGCTGCACGACCGCGGCTACGAGTCGATCGGCTGTGTCCCCTGTACCCTTCCGGGGTCCGGGCGCGAAGGGCGCTGGGCCGGTAGTGACAAGACCGAGTGCGGCATCCACGTCTGAGACAGCTATGAGCCCCACACCCACGGCGGCCTCGTCCCGCCTCACGCATCTTCGTGCGCTTGAGTCTGAGGCGGTGCATGTGTTGCGTGAGGTGGCGGC
>JBEKSK010000329.1:0-3127 GCA_049517155.1 Solirubrobacteraceae bacterium | reverse complement strand
CCGCGACTACGAGCGCAACGCGGCAGCGAAGCTCGCCGAGATCCAGAACGGGCCCGACAGTCCGCAGCGCTGGGAGGCCGAGCACCCGACCGCGCGCGAGCGGCTACGCGAAGCCGACCAAGAATTCAAAGATGCGGTGCGCCGTGAAGCCGACCGTGCGATCACCACTCCCGGCGAACACCTCACCAGGGTCCTCGGCGAGCGCCCGGGACACGAGCAGCCCGTTGACCGCGACACGTGGGAGCGGGCAGCACGAGCGGTCGAGACCTATCGCGTCGCCTACGAGATCGACCCGGCGGAGCCGACCGCGCTCGGGCCCGAACCACACCGTCGCGAGGCGGGCGGGCAGAAGCACATCGACTGGGAGACCGCCGGCAGGCACGTCCTCGACGCGCGCGACCAACTCGACCTCGAGCGCCCCGGACATGGTCCGACCGAGGAGCGCATGGCACGCGTCCCTGGGCTGATGCCAGAGCACGACCGAGACCATGTGCTCGACCGCAGCCACGGCTGGGAACGGTGAACTGCGGCCCGCGGGCGCGTTGCCGGGCCGCCCAGCAGTCGCTCCGCTGGACTGGACGCCGGGTGTCGGCGTATTCTCGGATCTCGCGACACCGTGCCAAAGAGCGCCGTCGCGACTCCTTCCACAATGGCCGACGACGAGATTCTCACTGTCGCGCAGGTCGCGACGCAGTTTCACGTGACGCCGCAGACGGTGCGCTCGTGGATCGACAGCGGCAAGCTGAAGGCCGGGCGTGTCGGCAAGGCGTATGTGATTTTGCGTGGCGATGTGTTCGCGATGGTCGAGCAGGCCGTGAGCGAGCGTCAACACAGCGAGCGCGCGGCGTGGGCAGATGAGCGCGAGAGCGAGCTGGCACCAGCCGGAAGTGCGCCCCGCGGGATATGGGCTGGCACGGGAGCAATGGGCGTGCTGGTGCGGCCGCGCTCGCGCTGAGCGTTGCTCAGGCGCTACGGCGCTCGCGAGCGTCGAACGCTGGCAACAGTCCGCTGGCGCGGTCCTCGCGCTCGACTTCGACGGCGAGCGCCCTGGCCGCATCGGCGACCAGCTCGTGCGCCTGCGCGACCTCGATCAGATCGGTGCCGCCAGCGGCACGGTTGAGCTCGGCCGCGGCCGCATCGAAACGCGCCCACAGCGCCTCGGGTCCACGCCGGCCGCTCCCGGGCTGCAGCTCATACGGCGGCTCCGCGGTCGAGCCATGCCGCGGCCACTCATAGCCGGCCGCCGCCGCCTCGCGACAGACATCCGCTTCCTCACGCGCGACCGCGGCAAGCTCCGCCAGGCGAGCACTGAACCCGGCGTCCGGCGGCGCCAGTCGGTGGGCCTGGATCGCGCGGCGCCAACGCTGCTGCGCCGCCGCGAACGCGGCCTGAATCGGGTCGCTCCCCGTGCTCACCCCGGCGCATCATAGGGACAGATCAGGATAAAACTGCCTAACCACTGGTAATCACATCTAACCATCGCTAATTCCGCCTAAACCGTGTACAGTGCGCCGCTCGCCAACGGAATGGAGGTGCTCCTCTCATGGGCGCACGACGCGCCGCCTCAGTCGTGACGGACGTAGCCTCCCGTCGTGGAAACACGCTGTCCAACACGAGGACATTCCGGGTGGTGAGCATCGACACCACCGCTGTCCCGCGGATCGCCATGAGCAAGCAGGAGGCAGCGAGCGCCCTCGGCGTCTCGATCGACTTCTTTGACGAGCACATCGCTCCCGACCTGCGCATGGTCAGGGTGGGCCGGCGACGACTCGTCCCGATCGCGGAGCTCGAGCGATGGCTGGATCTCCACGCCGAACGCGCCGGCGTCCCATGAGAGGCCTATCCTCATTCGCGTGCCCCGCAAGCCAGATCTACCGCCCGGCATAACACGCCGGCCGTCGGGTCGCTACCAGGCCCAGGTCTCCGTCGGCCAACGGCGAAGGAAATCAAAGACGTTCGACCTGCTGGCCGAGGCACGAGCCTGGAAGCGCGACACCGAGGCCGGGATCGCCAGCGGCATCGTCGCAGAGCGGACCAGCCCAACGCTGCGCCAGGCCGGCGCCGAGTGGCTTGCAGGCGCACACGACGGAGCCGTTCGTAACCGCAGCGGACAGCGCTACCGACCCTCAACGCTCCGCGGCTACGAGCACGCCCTCGAAACGCGCCTCTACCCAGCGCTCGGCGGGACCCGGCTCAGCGACATCCGCCGCGGCACGCTCAACCGACTCCTCGGCAAGCTGCAAGCACAGGGGCTCAGCGCATCCACCACACGCAACATTCTCATGCCGCTGCGCGCGATCTTCCGCTGGGGGCTCGACCTCGAACTGATCAACCTCAACCCCACCAGCGGACTCGCGTTGCCCCACGACGGCGGGAAACGCGAGCGCTTCGCCACCGCCGCCGAACTGGGCGTGCTGCTCGACGCGCTCCCGCCGCGCGACCGAGCGCTCTGGGCGACCGCGGCCTACGCGGGCCTCCGCCGCGGCGAACTGATGGCGCTGCGCTGGTCAGAGGTCGACCTCGGCGCCGGCGTCATCCACGTGAACCGAAGCCACAACCCCGAGTCAGGCTCCACCGGCGAACCGAAGAGCCGAGCGGGCAACCGGCGAGTGCCGATCCCGCCCGTGCTCCGCGACTACCTCGACGAGCATCAAGCGCGTGCGCGCCCCGGACAGCTGCTCGTCTTCGCGCGCTCCGCACTCGCCGGACGGCGGCGCGGCCCGGACGGACCGTTCAGCGACAGCGGCCTCAGTCAGCGCGCGCGAAAGGCCTGGGCGGACCACGGCCTCCAGCCGATCACGCTGCACGAGTGCCGCCACACATACGCGTCACTGATGATCGCCGCCGAGGAAAGCCCGAAAGCGCTACAGACCTACCTCGGGCACAGCTCGATCACGACGACCTACGACCGCTACGGGCACCTGATGCCGGCTGCGGAGGTCGCGTCAGCAAACCGTCTACAGCGCTATCTCGACGGCGAGCGAGCATCCGAACCAGTCGAGGAGATGTCGCAATAGTCAAACATCGCCGAAGAGATCGTTCGCGCCAGGCGCTCGTGACTGCTCGTCTGATTCGACGCGAACCGTGCTTCTGGGGAGCGCTCCGCAGGCCGATCGGCCCGAACCAG
>JBEKSK010000328.1:0-3142 GCA_049517155.1 Solirubrobacteraceae bacterium | reverse complement strand
GCTGCCCTACTCGAAGGTCTATAACGACGTGCGCTATTTCGTGGCCCCCACCTATGCAACGCCAGGTGACTTCTTCGAGAACCTCCGCCTGGGCGTTGAGTACATGCTCGCCGAGGCGCAGCGCGGCTACGGCGGGCGGATGATGACGGTCGGGCTGCACTCGCGCTGGAGCGGCCAGGCCAACCGCGCCTCGGCGGTCCGCGATTTCGTCGAATACGTGCTCGGTCGCGACGGCGTCGGCTTCATGCGGCGCCTGGACATCGCCGAGTTCTGGCTCGAGCACTACGGCGAGCTTGGGGGCGCGGGATGAGAAACGCGCCCGCGAACCGAGTCCCGTCGTGGCCGAGCGTCTCGGCTTGCCCGAAGACTGGCTGAATGACGGCGTGAAGGGGTTCCTGCCGGAGTCGATCGCGCTACCCGATTGCTACCCCAGCGACGTAGCACTGAATGCTACGCAATGCTACGATCCGTCGATGGCCCGCGAGATCTCGGTGCGCGACCTGCGCAACCACACGGCCGAAGTGGTCGCCGCTGTCCGCTCAGGGGAGCGGCTGTCGCTGACGGTGAACCGGACGCCCGTCGCCGACATCGTTCCGCACGCCGCGACACGAAGTCCGTGGGTTCCATCCAGCACGCTGCGAGCGCTCCGAGCAACCGTGGGGGCCGACGCGGCACTCCTCGAAGACCTCGCCGACGTCCGTAACACGTTGGTCGACGAAGAATGAGTCGCGCCGTCGCCGATACGTCCGTGTTCATCGCACGCGAGTCGGGACGCCCGCTCGGCGACCTCCCAGACGAGATCGCCGTTTCCGTCGTTACCGCCGCCGAACTCGAACTCGGGGTGCTGCGAGCCAACGACGCCGCGATCCGAGCCACCAGGCTGGCAACACTGGCGGCCGTCCGAACCGAGTACCGCCTCCTCGCGATCGACGACCAGACCGCGTCATGCTTCGCCCGCATCGCGGACGCCGAGCTCCGTTGCGGACGCAGGCTCCGCAGACACGACACATGGATCGCTGCGACAGCCCTCCGGCACGGAGTACCGGTCGTGACGCAGGACCCCGACTTCACCGCGTTCTCCTCCGTCGAGGTGATCCACGTCTAACAGAGCCACGTCCAACCGAGGCGCGTCGTGGCAGTGAGCCGGCGGGCGGGCCGGCCAAAAAGTGGAGACGGTGGGAATCGAACCCACGTCCGCGATCGCGTAAAGGTGGCGTCTACGAGCGTAGCCGGCGCTCTGATCTCATCCTCCGCTCGCCTCGCCGGCGGGGTTGCGGGGGACCAGCCTGCTGGTTATTCCCCGGCTTGGCGCAGGCGGGCCGCGCCGGGTGAGCCTGCTATCTGATTCCGGTGATCCCCGCCGCAGGCTGCGAGGGCCGAAACCCCATCGTCCTAGTGTTTGCTAGGCGACGAGGGCGTACTCGTGAGAGTCCGCACGTATTGTTTTTCCGGGTGATTAACGAGGCCGCCCGGAACCTCGACTCGCGACCACCCCCACGAACCGACCACGTCGAAGCCTGTCGTCCCCGGGGATCCTGCTGCACGGATCGTAGCGCGCAGATCCGTGGCCATCAACGAAAGCGACGCGGACCGAGTTGCTTGAGGAACCCTCCTCCGCCTGCCCCGGGGGGCCGTCGGTATCCGGGTGGCGCGGCCTCACACCTCGGTGGCCTCGCTCTTTGCAACTCAAATCCGCGTCTGGGAGAAACATACGAGAGGCCCCTGGGCGATGCAAGAGCCCCGCGAAGATCAATCCGCATCCTGCGGAAAAAAGTCGCGGGGACGCCCGCGCAGGCGCGGCAGGCCCCGCCGGCGCGACGCGGCCGGCGAAGCTCCGTCCAGCCGCGCGCGACGGCCCGACGAACTCGCCTGCCACACTGTCGTAGCGATGGAAACACGTTCCGGCTGGACACTCGAACCGCCACCCATGCCGCCTGCGCCGCCGGGCGCCCCGCCGGCCGGCGAAGCTTTCGGCAAGCCGCGGCGATCGTGGATACGCGAGAAGCTCGGCGCGGCCGGCGCTGCGATCGTCGCGCTGTTCGCGAAGCTCAAGGCGCTGCTCCTGCTGGCGCCCAAGATCAAGGTGCTGGCGACCGCGGGCAGCGCCCTCGTGTCGGTCGCTGCCTACAGCCTGCTGTGGGGCTGGCAGTTCGCGGTCGGCTTCGTCGTGCTGATCTTCATTCACGAGATGGGGCACGTGTTCGCTCTGCGACGCCACGGCATCAAAGCGAGCGCGCCGATGTTCGTCCCCTTCATGGGCGCGGTGATCTGGGCTCGCTCGCTCGGCGACGACGCGCTCACCGAGGCTCGCGTGGGCCTTGCCGGCCCGTATTTCGGTGCGGCGGCCTCCGCCGTCGTCGCCATCATCGGCCTGGCGACGCACACCGGGCTGCTCGAGGCGCTCGGCTACATCGGCTTCCTGCTGAACCTCTTCAACCTGATGCCGGTCGTGCCGCTCGACGGCGGGCGCGCGATGGCGGCGATGGCGCCCTGGATGTGGTTCCTCGGCTTCGGCGGCCTCGTGCTGATCGAGTTCATCACGCCGAACCCGATCCTGCTTGTGATCTGCCTCGTCGCGGGCTATGACCTCTACCACCGCTGGACCAAGCGCCGCTCGCCGACGCCCGGCCAGACCGCCTATTACAGCGTTTCGCCCCGCAACCGCATGCTGATCGGGGCGGCCTACATCGGCCTGATCATCGCCCTGGCGGTCGGCATGCACTTCACCTACATCCACCGCACGATCTCCTGAGCGAAAGCTCCGACGGCCTGCCGGGCGAGCGCAGCCAGGGGCGCCCGCGGCCGGCCGCGACGCTCAGCGCCGGGCTTCGCGCAGGCCCCGCTCGATTTCGCGCTGCGAATCGCGGCGGCGCAGCGTCTCACGCTTGTCGTGCACGTCCTTGCCGCGCGCCAGCGCGATCTCGACCTTCGCGCGCGAACCCGAGAAGTAGATCCGCGTCGGCACGAGCGTCAGGCCACGCTCGGCGGCGCGGGCGCCGAGGCGGTCGATTTCGCGTCTGTGCAAGAGCAGCTTGCGCTCGCGCTCGGGCTCATGGTTCTCACGGCTCGCCGGCGCGTAGGGCGGGATGTGCACATTGCGCAGCCACAGCTCACCGCCGCGGATCGTGGCGAATCCGTCCTT
>JBEKSK010000327.1:0-3180 GCA_049517155.1 Solirubrobacteraceae bacterium | reverse complement strand
GCTACACGGCGCTACGGCGCCGCCGGCGCGGGAACTTCCAGCCGTCGACGGCTTCGCGAAGCGTCGCTCCGACCTGCGGCAGGCGGTCTGCCAGCTCGGCGCCGCCGACCGCGCAGATGGCAGCGAGAAAACTGCCGTCGGGGTCGATCAGGGGGGTCGCCACGGCGTAGCGGCCCGGCACGGTGGAGGCGTGGTTGAGCGCCAGCTGCGTCGAGCGGATCTCGGCCAGCTGCTCGAGGAAGTCCGCCACGACGTCCGGCTGCTCGTGCTCCATCCGCCGCAGGAACTCGTTGCGCTCGGCCGACGGCATGTAGGCGAGAATGATCTTGCCCGTGGCGGTCGTCAGCAGCGGGCGCCGCGGGTGCGTCGAGGAGACGAAGTCCATCAGCACGTCCTCGCCCGCCTGGTCGACGAAGACCTGGTCGTCGCCGACGCGCGCGCCGACGAACAGGGACACGCCGACGCGTTCCTGCGCCCGCTCGAGCTCCTCGTGCTTGACCCGCCGCAGCGGCAGCCCCGCCGTGTGCAGCGAGAGCACGAAGGCCCCCGGACCCAGCAGGAAGCGCCGGTCGCGCTCGACCAGGTAGCCGGTCGCCAGCAGGCCGTTGGTCAGCTCCTGGATCGAGGACTTCGGCGCCCCCAGGCGCGTGGCCAGCTCGGCCAGCGAGACGCCGCTCTGGGCGCGCGAAGCCACCTCCATGATGGCGACGGTGCGATCAACCGTACGGTGGTGGCGGGCCGGCATCAGCGAGCCGGGCTGTCGGGCTCCGCGGGAGCGTCGGTTTTCTCGAACACCATGCGAAAATGGTCGAGCAGCTCCCGCTCGAAGCAGACCTTGTTGGCGCTGACCCCCGAGGTGAAGGCGTAGCGGAACTCGGGGCTGCGCAGCCAGCGCGGCAGCAGGCGGAGCTTGAGCAGGTTCTTGCGCATGCTCGGCGCACCAATCCGCTTGCTCCACTGCGTGATCGTCTCGATGTAGTCAAGGCGCCCGCTGGAGTGATCGACGAGGCGAAAGTGGGGCTGCGCGCAGCGGACAATCTGATCGAGCCCGGAGGGCAGGAACGAGCCGGGAAACTGGCAGCTCAGCAGAAAGAGGATGAACGCGTCGGAGTCGCGCGGCGCGTGTTCGGACACCTCGTCGAGCGTGATCATGTTGGTACCGAACACCATTGTCTGCAGGTAGAACCGCCCACCGGCCGGCAGCACGGCGGCCGCGTTCGCGAACAGCCTGCCGTAGATCTCCTCCTGGCGGCCCTCGCGGTACTCGTCCGGCGAGCAGAAATGCTCGAACGCGCCGAGGCTCGCGACCGCGTCGAATGCCCCGAAGGTGTCGGGTTCGACCGTGCGCGCGTCGCGCAGATGGACGTCGAGGCCGTGGCGGCGGCAGGACTGCACCTGCGCGGAGGAAAGCGCCACCCCCACCCCCTCGGCGCCGCGGGCGCGTGCAAAGTCAAGCAGCGCGCCCCAGCCGCAGCCGAGATCGAGCAGGCGGCGGCCCGGCCCGAGGCCGATTTGCTCGGCGATATATTCGTGCTTGCGCCCCTGCGCCTGCTCGAGCGTGAGCGAGAAGTCGCCGTCGTACTTGGCGCCGCTGAAATCCGCCAGCTCGCCCATGCTGAGGCGGAAGATCCGGTCGATCGACGTGTAGGTGAATTCGATGTCGGCGCGGCTTGCCATGATCGCTTGAGGCGCGCGCGTCGCGTCCGCCGGCCCGCCTACGAAGGCGCACACGCGATCCTCGAGCGGCAGAATACGGATCGCTCGCGCGGCGGGACGGCCCGGCAGCGCGCGATCGTAGGAATAGGGTTTGCGACTGTGGCCACGCCAGCGCCGATCGACAGCCGCGCTGCCGTTGAGCAGCTCGACCGCGAGGACCCGCTCGCGGCCTTCCGCGCCGAGTTCCTGATACCCGACGAAACGACCGTCTATATGGACGGAAACTCGCTCGGGCGCCCGCCGGCACGCGTCGCCGAAGCGCTCGCGCTTGTCGTGGCGCGCGGCTGGAGCGGGCGGCTGATCCGCTCCTGGACCGAGGGCTGGATGGACCTGGCGCTCGAGCTCGGGGACCGCATCGGCGCGCTGATCGGCGCCGCCGCGGGTCAGACCGCGGTCGCGGACTCGACGACGGTCTGCTTCTACAAGGCGGCCTGCGCGGCGCTCGACGCGCGCCCGGGGCGCACGGAGATCGTGACGGACCCGGGAAACTTCCCGACCGACCGATACGTGCTCGAGAGCCTCGCCGCGGCGCGCGGGCTGTGCCTGCGCTGGCTCGAGCCGGCCGATCCGACACGCGGACCGAGTGCGGCGGAGCTGGCGGCGCTGGTCGGCGAGCGCACGGCACTGGTGACCTTCACGCACGTGGACTACCGCTCGGCCGCCATCCTCGATATGGCCGCCATCACGCGCGTTGCGCACGACGCCGGCGCGCTGACACTCTGGGACCTCTCCCACAGCGTCGGTGCCGTGGAGGTATCGCTGGACGGCGCCGGTGCCGATCTGGCCGTCGGCTGCACCTACAAGTACCTCTGCGGGGGGCCCGGCTCGCCCGCCTTCATTTACGTGCGCCGTGAGCTGGCGAACACGCTGCGCCAGCCGATCTGGGGCTGGCTCGGCCGCCGCTACCCCTTTCGCATGGAGCCCGGCTACGAGCCGGCGGAGGGGATCAGGGCGTTCCTCTCGGGAACCCCGCCGATCCTCGCCCTGCACGCGCTCGAGCCGGGGATCGAAATGGTCACGCGGGCGGGAATCGAGCGGATCCGCGCAAAGGGCATCGCGCTGACCGAGCTCGCGATCGCGCTCGCCGACGCGTGGCTCGCGCAGCATGGCGTCAGCGTCGCCTCGCCCCGAGACGGCGCGGTCCGCGGCGCGCACGTCGCCCTCGCCCACGCCGACGCGGCCGCGCTGTGCGAGCAGCTCGCCGGCCGCGGCGTGCTCGCCGACTACCGCGCGCCTGACGTCGTTCGGATCGGGCTCTCGCCGCTCAGCACGCGCTTCGTCGAGGTGTGGGACGGCCTGTCCGTCCTGCGCGAGCTGCTCGGAGCGCGGCGCGCCTAGCGTCCGGCGCCGTCGGCGACCGCCTGCGCCCAGGTGTATGAGTAAGGCCACGCCGGCTTGGACGTCTCGACAATCGTCAGCGCATAGCTCAGCTGGCTCGGCACGACCGCAGCACCCATCGTCAGG
>JBEKSK010000326.1:0-3192 GCA_049517155.1 Solirubrobacteraceae bacterium | reverse complement strand
TCGCGCGCTGCGCGGGATCTCGCTTGAGATCGAGCGCGGCGACTTCGTCGCGATCATGGGCAGCTCCGGCAGCGGCAAGACGACGCTGATGAACATCCTCGGCTGCCTGGACATCCCGACCAGCGGCGAGTACCGCCTCGACGGCGTGGACGTGCGCAGCATGGACGAGGACGATCTCTCCGATCTGCGCAACCGCAAGATCGGCTTCGTCTTCCAGAGCTTCAACCTCGTCGCGCGCACGAGCGCGCTGGCCAACGTCGAGCTGCCGCTCGCCTACGCGCGGGTGCCGCGCGACGTGCGTCGCCTCCGCGCCACGGCCGCGCTGGCCGAGGTCGGCATGCGAAACCGCATGCACCACGCGCCCTCCGAGCTCTCCGGCGGCCAGCAGCAGCGCGTGGCGATCGCGCGCGCGCTGGTCACCAACCCGACCCTGATCCTGGCTGACGAGCCGACCGGAAACCTCGACTCGCACTCGACCGGCGAGGTGCTCGCGCTGCTCGAGCGCCTGCACGACGAGGGCCGCACGATCGTGATCATCACCCACGAGCCCGACGTCGCCCAGCATGCGCGCCGCGTTGTCCGTCTCGCCGACGGTCTCATCGTCGGCGACGACGAGCACTTCCCGATGCCCGATCGCAGCGTCGCCAGTGCGGAGCACAGTGGCTGATGGGTGTCGAAACGCTGCGCCTCGCCCTGACGGGCATCTTTGCGAACAAGCTTCGCTCGGGCCTGACGATCCTCGGCATGACGATCGGCGTGGCGTCGGTGATCGTGCTGATCGCCGTCGGCAACGGCTCATCGAAGGCGGTCCAGTCGAGCATCGAAGCGCTCGGCTCAAACGTGCTGCTTGTCCAGGCCGGGTTCAGCTTCGGCGGCACGGCGGTCAGCGCCGTGACCGCTCCGGTCGCACTGACGATCGCCGACGCGAACGCGCTGATGAGCAAGGTGGAGGCCCCGGACGTCGCGGCCGCCGCGCCGGCCGTCACCGCCAGCCCGACGCTCACCTACGGCTCGACCACCTACTCACCCTCGCAGTTCGTCGGCACGACGCCCGCCTACGCGACCGCGCACGACTACACGCTTCAGGCCGGCGACTTCTTCACCTCGGCGCAGGTGAAGAAGCACGACCGCGTCGTCGTGCTCGGCCCGACCGTCGTGACGAACCTGTTCGACGGCGCCGACCCGGTCGGCGACACGATCCAGATCAACGGCGTCAGCTTCCAGGTGGTCGGGGTGACCACGCCGAAGGGGACCAACGGCGTCACCAACGAGGACGACATCGCCTTCGCGCCGATCACCGCCGTCCAGGACACGCTGACCGGCTACGGGTCGATCAACTCGATCACCGTGCAGGCGAAGTCCGAGTCCGACCTGAACTCCGCGCAGGCGGAGGTCACCTCGATCATCGAGCAGCGCCACCAGATCACCGACACGGCCAATCCCGGCTTCCAGGTGATCAACCAGGGGTCGCTGCTGACGGCGTCGAGCGCCTCGAGCAGCGTGTTCACCACGCTGCTGGGCGAGGTCGCCGCGATCTCGCTGCTGGTCGGCGGGATCGGCGTGATGAACATCATGCTCGTCAGCGTCACCGAGCGCACCCGCGAGATCGGCATCCGCAAGGCGGTCGGCGCGCGGCGCAGCGACATCCTCAAGCAGTTCCTGACCGAGGCCGTGCTCGTGTCGTTCTTCGGCGGTCTCGCCGGCGTCGCGCTCGGGGTGATCGGCAGTCAGTTCACGATCGCGGGCGTGCATCCGGTGATCGCGACCTATTCGATCTTCCTCGCCTTCGGCGCGGCTGTGCTGACCGGCCTGTTCTTCGGCACCTATCCGGCGGGTCGCGCCGCCGCCCTCCGACCGATCGAGGCTCTGCGCTTTGAGTGACACGACCCCACACGACGCCATGCCCCCGCTGCCGCCCGTGCCCCCACCGCTGCCGCCCCAGGCCGCGGAGGGTTGGTACGAGGAGCCCGACGAGCTGCCGCCACGGCCGCGGGCGCGCTTCTTCACGCCACTGACGGTGGTGCTGATGCTCATCGTGTTCGCCGCCTGCGGCTTTGTCGGCGGCGTGCTCGTGCAGAAGAACCAGGGCTCTTCGACGACCGGCTTCACCGCCGCCTCGACCTCGTCGCGCTTCGGCGCGGGCGCAACCGGGGCGAGCGGCGCAAGCGGCGCGGGGGGCGGCTTCGGCGGACGCTTCGCGTCGCTGTTCGGCGGTGGCGCGGCGGGCGGCGGTACGGCGATCGGCACGGTCACAGACATCAGCGGCAACAAGCTCTACGTGACGACGGCCGCGGGCACGATGACCGAGGTCATCACGACGCCCGAATCCAAGATCACGAAATCCGAGTCGGTCGGCCGCAACTCGATCCGCCCGGGCGACTCCGTGGTCGTCACCGGTGTCACCGGAAACACCGGCGCGCTCACCGCGAGCACGGTGACCGACTCCGGCAGCGCCGGCACCTCCAGCTCGAGCGCCGGCTCCTCCCTCTTCGGGAGTTCCGGCACGACATCAACCAGCGGCTCGGCCAGCCTCTTCGGCGGCGGCTAGAAACAAGGAGCAGTAAATGAAAGTAAGACGCGCACGTGTCATCGCCATCCCCGGCGCCGCCCTCCTGGCAGTGGTCGTGCTGGCCGCCTGTGGCGGCGGCTCCTCGACGACGAGCTCCACCACCACCGCCGCCGCCACGAACAGCTCCTCAAGCGCTGCCGCTTCCGTGCCCGCCACGTCCGCCACCGCGGCCCGCGCAAAGCTCGTCGCCTGCCTGAAGAAGTACGGCGTGACGCTGCCGTCCGGCGGCTTCGGCGGCCGGCGCTTCGGCGCGAGCGGCGCGACCGGGGCGTTCCATCGCTTTGGCTCCACCGGCGCGAGCGGCGCGGCCGGCGCTGGCCGCGGGGTCTTTGGCGCGACCGGCGGGACCGGCGCCCCAGGGGGCCGCTTCCCCGGCGCCGGCGCCGGCTTCGCCGCGAATCCGAAGTTCGCTGCGGCGTTCGCCAAGTGCGGTGGAGCGGCCGGCTTCGGCGGCGGCTTCGGCCGCGGACGCTTCGGCGCGACCGGAGCTAGCGGCGCGGCCGGCCCCGGCGGCGGCGTCGCGAATCCGCGCTACCGCGCCGACGTCATCAGCTACGCGGCGTGCATGAAGAAGGACGGCATCGCCTTGCCGAAGCCCAACTTCAGCGGCACCGGGTTTGTCT
>JBEKSK010000325.1:0-3215 GCA_049517155.1 Solirubrobacteraceae bacterium | reverse complement strand
ACCCAGCAGGAGAAGGTCGCCGGGCACAGCGTGCCCGCCGAGGTCTCACAACTGCTGGGCCTCGGCCAGCTCGCACTCGCAGTCAGGATCGTGTTCCTCGCGATCTTCGGCGGCGTGCTCGCAGCCACACTCTGGCGGACCTGGCGCGGCGCGCACTGGCTCACCTCCTACGGCTGGACCACGCTTGCGCTGCTCGCCGCGACCGTGTGGCTGGTCCCGTGGTACGGCCTGTGGGCGCTGCTACCGGCGTCGCTGAGCCCGAGCCGCAGGCTGCGGGTCGCGACGCTGATCGCCTGCGCGTATCTCGTGACGATGCGCCTGGCGATCCAGAATCCGCTGTCCTCAGGCTAGTGCCCGGCGTCCTCGGCGCGGAGCGCGCAGCGCCTGGTTCCGCGCTGCCGCCGCGGAGCGCTGCGCAGCCGCAGCGCCGCGCCCGGTGCGCCCGGCGCCTAGGACGTTGCGCCGCCGGTGGTGGTCGGTCCGGTCGGTCCGGTCGTGCCGGTCGGTCCAGCCTTGACCTTCGGGCACGCCGGCGGCACACGCGAGATGTTGCAATTCGGCTTGATCCCCCACGCGTCGAGCGTGTTCGCTAGGACGTCGTAGCCGGGGCGCGGCAGGCCGTTGTAGGAGATCAGCGCCGTGTCCCAGCTGTCGTGCGCCGTCTTCGCGTCCCACTCGTAGAGGTAGATGCGCTGAATCCGCGGGCTCAGCGAGCCGATCGTATCGAGCACGAACGTGTCGGCCTTCGCGGCGTGGCTGGCGTTCTGGGGGAAGGCGGCGCGTGGCACGTGCTCGCGCGAGACGATGCCGCCGGTCTCCGCCAACCAGATGTTCCCGCGGACCGCGGCCAGCAGCGAGCGTGTGTTCGTCGTCGTGAGGTTGTTTGCGTCCTCGTAGTCGTTGAGGCCCCAGTACCCCGGCTGGAAACCGAGCGCCTTGACGAACGCATTCGCCCAGCTGGCCATCGACACCGCTTGGTGGGGGGCCGGGACGTCCAGGAACTCCGCCGCGAGGATCGTGCAGGAGGAGCAGGCCGAGCGCAGCCCGCGATAGTAGGACGCGACCAGCGACTCCTTGTCGTAGGTCGCCTCGCCGTAGTAGTTGGTCTCATCCCAGGTCGCGAACTCCTTCACCCATGGGAACTTCTTGCGGAACGCCTTGAAAGCGCTGATGTACTGAGCCGCTGTCGGCAGCACACGCACCTGGCTGAACGCCTCCGTCTTAGTCTTGCCCTTCACCTTGACCTTCTTGTGGATGACGCGGTCGGAGTGATCGATCGTGACCAGCACGCTCAAACCGTCGCGCTTGGCGGCGTCCATCCACGTCGTGACCTCCTGGCGCTGATAGGTCACCGACAGCGCATCCCACGACATGTCATAGCGGACCGCCTTGATCCCCAGCGCGCGAAAGCGCGGATCGCTGAACATGTCGGCCTTGTCGTCACCGATCCCGATCACGGGGTGGAGCGTCGTCTTGGCCGACCGCGCCGCGGGGGTCGGGGCGGCACTAGACGCGAGCGGGATCACCAGCCCGAGGGCGAGCAGGCACAGCAGTGGTCGTGTGATCCGCGACATCAGTCTCCAGACCGTCGGTGATGCGAGAAGTTGCGCCAAACGCGCGGTTCGCTCGCGCGGGCTCTGTGCGTCGTCATCGCGCACGCGACGCACGGCGCATTCTGGCACACGCGCCGGGCGGTTCCGGATGCCCCGGGGCGCCCGGCGCTCAACCCTCCCCATCTGCGGCCTCGCGCGCGACGGGCGTCGCGCCCGCGTCCGGCTTCGGCTTGGGCAGGCGGCTGAGCGTCACCCAGCGAAAGATCTCGAGCACATAGATCAGATAGACGCTGGCGGCCGCGACGATCAGCCCGAGCGCGGCGACCAGGATCGCCCAGCCCAGCCGCAGGTGACCGTGGCCGTCCGAGTAGGGGATGAAGCGCAGGGCGAGCGCGAGGCCGGCGAGCATCAGTGTCCAGCCGTAGAAGAAGAGCAGGGTGCGGCGCACGCCGTAGCCGATCCGCGCCATCCGGTGGTGCAGGTGCTCCTGGTCGGCCGCGTACACCGGCCGGCGGTACTTGAGCCGCTTGAGCACGACGAAGGTCGTGTCGAGGAATGGGACGGCGAGCAGGATCATCGGCAGCGCAAAGGCCACGACGGCCGAGGTCTTCAGCTCGCCTTCGACGGCCACGCAGCCCATCAGCAGTCCCAGCAGGTTCGAGCCGGCGTCGCCCATGAAGCTCGACGCCGGCGGGAAGTTGTGAAACAGGAAGCCGAGCGCCGCGCCGGCGGTTATCGCGGCGAGCACGCCGCCGGCGTTCTGGAGCAGGTTGAAGGCGATGATCGCGAAGGCGGCAGCGACGATCGCGCAGACCCCGGCGGCCAGTCCGTCGACGCCGTCGGAGAAGTTGACGACGTTCATCATCGCGACAAGGCCGATCACCGTCAGGGTCGGGCCGGCCTGCGGGAACGCGAGATGGCCGAAGAACGGAAGCGTGATGTAGGGCACGTTGACGCCGCCGCGCACCGCGACGATCGCCGCAACCACCTGCCCGGCGAGTTTGACCGCGGGATGGAAGTCGAAGCGGTCGTCGAGCGCGCCGACGAGCGTGATCAGCGCCCCGGCGGCGAGGATCCCGGTCCAGGGGAAGCGCACGAAGTGCGTGTGGTGGACGCCGTGCGGCAGGAGCACCACCGTGCGCTGCAGGGCGCGGCGCAGCCAGATCTCCCCCACGACGGCCACGGCCGCGAATACCGCGAGACCGCCGAGCCGCGGTGTCTCGCGGTCCGAGAGCCCGCGCTCGCGCGGCTGATCGATGGCCCCGACGCGGCGCGCGAGCGCCATCGTGAAGGGCGTCAGCAGTACGGCGATCGCAGTCGCCGCCAGGAACGCGTAAAGCGCGTCGAGCTCCGAGGGATTCATCGCCGCGGCGCAAGCATCGCACGCCGGCCGGGGCCCCGGCGGTCCGCCGGGCTCTCCTGCGCTCGCTCCCCCACTCAGGCGGGCGCGGCCGCGACGGCGACGGCGGCCGAGGTTCCAAGCACGGCGCCGCCCGCCCCGATCGCTCGCACCGCCACATACGGCGCGCTCGTCGCAGCGCTGATCAGCGTTTCGAAGCCGCTGCTGGCGACCGCCGCGCCGAGCGGAGCCAGCCCCGAGGGCGCGGCACCGGCGAGCACCTGCCAGTAGGCGACCCCGGTCGCCCCGTTCCAGCTGGCGGC
>JBEKSK010000324.1:0-3236 GCA_049517155.1 Solirubrobacteraceae bacterium | reverse complement strand
CGGCTCGCCGGGCGAGACCGGCGCGTCGGCGTCGGCCTGCGCCGTGGGCGGGTCGCCGGCCGGGACACGCCTGCGCGGGCGTCGCTGGCCCTGACGCTGGCCGCTGCGGGGCGGCGCGCCTGCCTGCGACGATCCGCCCGCCTCGTGGCGCGCGTCCAGCGCGCGTGGGGCTGCGCCGTCACGCGACTCGTCGAGGTGCGGGCCGGAGCCGTTGACGGACTGCTCGAGCGAGATGCCCGGGACGCCGTCGACGCCCGTGCCCTCGCCGCCGCGGCGGCGGCGGCGCTTGCCGCGCCCGCGGCGCTTGGGGAAGTTGCGCAGCAGCTCGCGGGCGAGGGCCGGGGGCTTGCGCGCCATGCGCGTGCGTGCGCCGCGCAGCACCTCCTCTGCCTCGGGGGCGTGGGCCAGCGCGGCGGCGAGCAGCGCGGCGGCGAGCCGGCGATCCTGCTTGCGGGCGGCGTGGACGAGGCGGCGCGCGTTGCGCGCGTGGGCCGCGCCGGAGGAGTTGACGAGCAGCCCGAGCAGCCGCTTGGTCTCCGGCCAGCGTTGCACCGCGTACTCCTCGTGGACGTCGCGGGTGTACTCGGCGATCCGCCAGATCCACGCGTTGGCCTGGTCGCGGCGGCCGATCCGCTTGTCGACGAGTGCCTGGAGCATGATCTTCGCGCTTTCGCGGCGCTCTTCGCGCGTCCAGGTGCCGATGATGTCGATCGCCGTGTCGAAGGCGTCCGGGTCGCGGGCGGCCGCGATCTCTGCCAGCGCCTTCAGGCGCAGCGCCGGGTTGGTGTTGCGCTGGACGGCGGTGATCAGGAAGCGCCGGCGCAGCTCGCCGTCGCGGTCGAAGTGCAGCATCGCGCGTGCGCGCCGCCAGCCGTTGGCCTGCACCCGCGCGCCGGCGAGCGCCGCCCAGACGTGCTGCTCGCCGTAATCGAGATGCTCGACCGCGATGCGCCAGAGCTCGCGCTCGAAAACCTCGGCGCGGCGCTCGGGTTCGGGGCACACCGGCAAGACGCGGCGCTCGACTCGCACGCGCCGTCCGCGCCCGCGCCGAACCGGCCCGACGACGATCGCGCCGCCGCGGTAGACGTCGCGGTCAAGCAGCGAGTGCAGTGTCACGACCGGGTCGTCGTGCTTGGTCGCGGGGTGTACGAAATCGACGACCAGCCCCGCCTCCTTGCCGGGATGGCGTCGTGTGACGCGTCCGACGCGCTGCTGGTAGATCCGCTTGGAGGCCGTCGGCGCGAGGTGCACGCAGACGGTGGCGCGGGGCGAGTTCCAGCCCTCGGCCAGCAGCTGGGCGTTGATCAGCACGTCGATCTCGCCGCGCTCGTAGCGCGCGAGGATCGAGGCGAGCTCGCGCTTGGGCGTCTCGCCGGAGACCGCCTGGGCCTTCAGGCCCTCGTTGCGAAAGGCGACGGCGAGGTTGTATGCGTGGCGCACGCCGGCGGCGTAGACGACGCCCGGCACGCCGTTGAAGCGCGTCTTGTACAGGCTCGCCATGGCCAGGTTGAACGGCGCCTGGTCGAGCAGCTCGGCGAGCATCTCCTGGTCGAACTCGGTGTCCACCTCACCTCGCCGCAGCGGCACCTTGGCGATCGTGCGAACGCCCGGCCCGGGCGGGATCCGCACGCAGCGCAGGGGCGAGATCACACCGCGACGCGCCGCCTGCGCGAGGTCGAAGCGCGAGGTCTGGGTCGGGAAGAGGTCGGTCACGTGGCGCGCGATCAGCGCGCCGGTGGCGGTCATGCCGATGAAGATCGGGCCGGTCCAGGCGCGGATCGCGGCGCTCGTCTTCTCACCGAGCGCCGTGTGCGCCTCGTCGCAGATGACGATCGTGTAGGCGCTCGAGATGGTGCCGGCGTTGCGCACGAACCACTGGTAGGTCTCGACCGTGACCGGGCCGTTGGGGCGGTCCTCGTGGCCCAGCAGGGCCGGCGCGATGCGCTTCTTGTAGCCGCGGTCGCGCAGCTCGCCGAGGAACTGGTCGACGAGGTTGCGCCGGTGGGTCAGGATCAGCACGCCGCCGGTGCGCGAGGCCTCGACGAACCCGAGCGCGGCGACGGTCTTGCCGGCGCCGGTCGCATGCTCGAACCAGAAGCGTTTGGCGGCGTTGGGATCCTCGGGCTGCTCGGCGAGCTGCTCCTCGTCGGCCGGCTGCTCGGTGTCCTCCTCGTCCCAGTCGGCGAGCGGCGTCTCGGCCTCGGCGCGGTCCAGCTCGGCCTCGAGCTCCGCCGCCACATCCTCGACGTCGTCGTCCTCGTCGTCTGGCTCCTCGGCCGGGGCGCGGTCGAAGTCGTCCTCGTCGTCGTCGTCCTCGTCGAGCGCGGCCTCGTCCTCGTCGTCCTCGTCGTCGTCGAAGTCGAGCTCCTCGACGGCGTCCTGAGCGTCGGCGTCGGGCTCCTCCTCCTCGACTCCGAGAATCGCCGCGCCGGCCAGCACGTCGACCGCCCCGTTGGCCCCCGATCCGCTGGTCGCCTCCGCGAGCAGGGCGGTCAGCGTGCCCGACAGCGCATCGACCTGGTGGGCCGAGAGCGTCGTGCCGTCGGCGAGCTTGGGCTCCTCCTCCGACAGCACCCGCTCGAGCCCCAGCAGCAGCGAGAATTCGCGCCGCCACGGCGTCGAGGGAACCTTCAGACCGGAGTCCAGCTCGGCCAGCGCCTGGTCGAGTGCGCGCCGCCGCGGCGTGCCGGGAGCGAGCGCGAGCGCCGGCTCCTCGCCGGGGTGCACGAACGGCTCACGCGTGAACGCTTCGGCGCGCGCAATGTCAGCATCGCTGGAAAGGGCCGTAGCGGCCACTGTGATTGGTTCGGCCATCGAGGCTCTGTGCTGCAAGGAGGCGGAGTCGCTGGCGAGCTCGGCGCGACTCGGCGGTGAGGGCCTTAGCGGTATCGACCGCAGATCCCTCGCGCTACATACGGGAAGATACCAAGCATGGCACACGGAGCGGTCGTTACGCGAGTCCTCGCCGGGATCTTCGCCGCGGCGGCGGTTGCGGGCTGCGGCAGCGTCGCTCACGACAGCGCGCCGAGCGCCGCCAAGCGCGCCGCCGACCTGTCGGGCTCACCGCCGCTGCTGGCCGCCCTTCACAGCCAGTCCGATGAGCTGCTCGGCGGTGGGAAGGCGGCGTTCGAGGCGCGGTTGCACGCGCTGCGGGGCCTGCCGGTGGTCGTGACCCAGTGGAGCTCGACCTGCGAGCCCTGCCAGGTGGAGTTCCCCTACTTCCAGCAGCTCTCGGC
>JBEKSK010000323.1:0-3244 GCA_049517155.1 Solirubrobacteraceae bacterium | reverse complement strand
AGTGCTGCGCTCGGCTGAGCGAATCGGGACGCGCGTGATCGACCACGTGGTCTATGTGATGACGGCCCGCGAGTGGAGGCGCAGGGCACGGGAGCTCGCGCGGGCGCCAGGCACGCCGGCGGCCCCGGAGCGCCGGCAGGTCAGCTAACGCCGGATTTCTCGAGCGCCGAGCGCGGCAGGTCAGGATCGTAGGGATAGAGGTGGTCGGCGGCCGCAAGCGCCGCCCGGCCTACCTTCGTACTCGGTCCGTCGAGTTGCCAAAGCGCGAACCAGCTCGCCGCATTCGCGGGCTGCAACGCGACGGCACGCTCGAGCGTCTGCTGTGCCAGCTGGGGCTTGAGCTCGTTGTTGTAGACACCAGCGAGCCCGATCAGCGGCGTGATGTCGAGCGGGTCGCGCGAGCGCGCGGCGAGGTAGTCGGCGCGCGCTCGCGCGAGGTCCCGACTCGCTGCGGAGGTGTTGTTGAGATAGAACGCCGCGTCCGCGTTGCCGAGCGCGAGGCTGCCGGCGGTGGCGGCCTGCTCGGAGCGCAGCGGCTGCCACTGCGACCAGGCGAGGACGAGCGCGATGGCGATCGCCGCCGCGGCGCCGGCTGCCGCCGCCGGGGAGCCCAACAGGCGCGCAAGCGTCGGCCGGCCGGCCCCGAGACGCTCACGCGACGGGCCGCGCCCGGCCACCCAGCCGGCGGCGAGCAACGCGATCAAAGCGTCGCCGGGAACGAAATAGGTCCAGTCGATGCTGGAGTGCACGGCGAACACGATCACGACGGCGATCAGCGTCAGCAGCCCGATCCGCTCGGCACTCTCGCCACCGACGGCGCGCCGCCGGAAGGGCGCTGCGGCGCGGACCGCCGCGATGCCCCAGCCGATCGCGACCGCGAGGCTCAGCGCGAGCCCGAGCAGGCCCAGGTCGGCGAGCGTCTGGAAGATGTAGCTGTGCGCGTTCAGCGCCTGTGCCGGGCCGGTCATGTAGCGCTCATGCGCGACGGCGTAGGCGCCGTCGCCGGCGCCGATGAGCGGGTGGGCGTCGAACACGTCGAGCGCGTAGGACCAGTAGAGCGCCTGCATGCTGCCGGTCGCGGTGAGCCTGCTTGCGCTGTTGGACGGCTGCTGCGCGTTCGGCGTCGTCAGCTCGTGCCAGCCGTGCGAGATCGAGCCGAACAGGCCGCGCGAGCTGTGCGCGGCCGCGCCGATGCCCGCGACCGGGACGAGCGCGAGCGCGATCAGCGCCACGATCGCGATCCGCCGCCGCAGGATCGCCGAGAGCGGGTTGCGATCGCGCACGAAACGCAACATCAGCGCCGCGAGGAAGGCGACCACGAGCGCTGCCACGAGCACGAGGCCCAGACGATGCCCCGCCGAGCCGCGGGCGGCGAGCGCGACGTTGTCGTCCGACAGCGCCGGCTGGGCGAAGGTCCAGGCGAGCACCGCCGCGGCGGCGAGCGCGCCGATCGCGAGTACCGAGAGGGCGCGCAGGCGCAGCGGCACGAAGGCGAACCAGAACGCCACGCCGAGCAGCGCGGCGAGCACCGCGCCGCGCGAATAGGACAGCACGAGGACGACCAGAAGGACGCAGAGCGCCGGGGCGGCGAGGGCGCCGAGGACCGCGTGACCGTCTCGCCTCGCGCCGAGCCACAGCGCGGGGGCGATGCCCAGCGCGGCGGTCAGGCCCACCGCGTTCCAGTAGCCGAACGGGACCGACAGACGCGCGTAGGTGTCTGAGGCGTCGAGCGTCGCGGGCGCGATCTTGCTCGCCACGGCATAGCCCGAGAGCACCAGCGTCGCCAGCAGCACACCGGCGAGGACGCTGCGCCAGCGGCCCGCGCTGAGCCGCACGAGCGCGATCGCCCCGGCGAAGGCTGCGGCGTAGGCGAGCGTGCGATTCGCCTCGAGCCAGGAGTCGGCGGGAGCGATCGACCAGTTGACCGAGAGGGCGCTGTAGGCCGCCAGCGCGAACAGCGCCATCGCGGCGCCGGCGCCGAAGATCCGCACGCGCCCCGAGTGCTCACGTGCGAACGCGAGCGCGACGAGCAGGCCGCCCGTGAGCGTCAGCGCGATCTCCACGACCGTGTTCGGCCCGAGCCCGGAGCCCGACGGACCGCTGCCGTCAACGCTGACGGCGCCGCCGGTCGCCACGAAGCAGACGGCCGAAAGCGCCGCCGCAATCGCGATCGCGAGCGACGACTTCGCGGCTAGGCGAGCGAGCGTCGCGGCGAGCGGCGAGTCGTCGCCGCGGCTAATGCGAGCGGCGTGAGCGGACAAGGTTGTTGATGGAGCGGGCGCTGACCGCGAGCACGGTAGCGAGCAGCGCGGCCAGAACGATCAAGAGCGGCGTCGGCAGGCTCGAGAGGAACGATGCGCCGCTGTCGGTCGCCGTCCCCGGCGTGATCGTCTTGCCGATCGCGGGCAGGATCACCGGCGAGCCGCCGCCGGAGATCAGGACGTGCACGCGCTTCTTGGCGAGGTCGGATGCGTGAGCGCCGCTGCCGCCGCCGCGGGTGTCCTTCGAGCTCGGTTGGCTCCCGGCGCCGTTCTTCTTGTGGTGTGCTGCCAGCTCCTGCTTGCTGATCGTCGCCTTGATCACGTCGGCGCAGTTGGTGTACTGGTCGCCACTGGCGTCGAGCCGGTTCAGAGCCGCCTGGAGCACCTTGATCGTGTAGTGGCCCTTGAGCGGGAAATGGCCGGCGCTGCAGTCCTTGATCACCGACTTCGGCGTGTTCGTGTAGGCGGCGCCGGCGGTTGCGGGCACGGCGAGCGCGAGCGCGACGATCCCCATTGCGGCGAGGCGCGCGCAGACCCGTGTCATCGGCCAACGCTACCAGCACGCGGGGGCTGCGGGGCGACTGTTTCGAGCACCTGCGCGAAGGCGTCAGCCCACGCGTCAAAGCTGTAGGCGCGGACGTCGTCGCGGCCTGCGGCGCCGAGCGCGGCAGTGCGCTCGCGGTCGGCGGCGAGGTCGCCCAGCGCGTGCGCCAAGGCGACCGGGTCGCGCTCCGCGACGATCAGGCCGTTGCGCCCGTCGCGCACGAGTCCTCCTGCTGCGGCACCGACGGCGTCGCTGGCGATGATCGCTGCTCCCTGGTTCATGGCTTCATTGACCACCAGCGCCCACGGCTCGATGAACCGGTGCGTGCGGATGGAAGGTACAACCAGAACGTCGCACGCGGCATAGAAGTTGCGCAGTTGCGGCGGGGGCTTGCGGCCGACGGCGAGCACACCAGGCGCCGCGCAGCCGCCCAGATCGC
>JBEKSK010000322.1:0-3249 GCA_049517155.1 Solirubrobacteraceae bacterium | reverse complement strand
AGTATCCCCGCGATCGGATCCGATCGCACGCCACCGGCGGGCCGTGCGGGAGACCGACTAGCCTGAAGCGATCTGCGGCCGCTACACGAATACCGCCGAACCCGACGCCCTCCAGCGGCGCTTCGGCGTGAGCATTCCGTTCAGCGAGGGCTCGCGCCGTTACAACATCGCGCCGACGCAGACGATCATCGCGATCGTGCGCGACGAGAGCGGCGCACCGGTGGCTCGCGCGATGCGCTGGGGCCTGATCCCGCCCTGGGCGAAGGACTCGCGGATCGCCTACAAGATGATCAACGCCCGCTCCGAGACGGCTGACGAGAAGGGCGCCTACAAGCGGCTCCTCGCGACCGCCGACCGCCGCGCGCTGCTCCTGGCCGACGGGTTCTACGAGTGGCTGCGCCCCGAGGACCGCAAGCAGCCACGCGTGCCGTTCCGCTTCACTCGCGCCGACGGGGAGCCGTTCGCCTTCGCCGGCCTGTGGACGCCGGGGACGCTCGACGGCGAGCCGATCGAGTCGGCGACGATCCTCACGACCGCGGCCAACGGCCTTGTCGCCGCGGTCCACGACCGCATGCCCGTGATCCTCGCGGGCCCCGACGGCGAAGGGGCCTGGCTCTCGCCGGAGCTCGACGCCGCTGCGGCGAAGGCGCTGTGTGTGCCGTTTCCGGCGGAGCTGATGGCGGTCCTGGCGGCCAACCCGCTGGTCAACAAGGTCGGCTCCGGCGTGCCTGAGGGCCCGGAGCTCCTCGTGGCGCCGCCGGCCTAGCGCTCGCCGGCGGGCCCTCGCGCGCCGGCCGCGGCCACCGGTGGCCCGCCCGGCGCGGCGCCCGCGTCGCGCCGGATCTCGAGCCATTTCGTGACCGCCGCCCAGCTCGCGCTCGCCGGGAAGATGTGGCTTCGGTGGCTCCCCGCGTCGCCGGCGATCTCGATCAACTCGACGTTCGCGCCCGCGGTCCGCGCCGCCTGCGCGTAGTTGCGGCTGCGCCGCACCGACACCGTGACATCGGTGGTCCCGTGCACCAGCAGCACCGGCGCCGGCGCTGGGATCAGCGCGACCGGGTCGGCCACGGCGTAGCGATCGGGCACGGCGTCGGGCCCGCCGCCCATCAGCGCACCGACGACCCCGCCGGGCGCCTCCCGGTAGGTCTGGGCGAGGTCGTTCACGCCGGCCGCCGATACGGCCGCCTCGCACTCGATGCGTGGGTGCGCGCCCGGCGCGCCGTCGCCGAGCGCGCCGCGGCTGGCGGCCCAGAGGGCGAGATGGCCTCCGGCTGAATGGCCGTAGAAGGTGACGCGCGCGAGATCCAGCGGGGCCGCGACGGCGTCGAGGTGGTCGATCGCCGCCGCGACGTCCGCGAAGGTCGCCGGCCAGCCGCCGCCCTGGCCGCGGCCGAGCCTGCGGTACTCGATGTTCCAGACCGCGTAGCCGCGGCGGACGAGGTCGCCGGCGAGGCCGCGCATGACGGGCTTGGAGACCCCGGCCGTCCATGAGCCGCCGTGGATCGTGACGACGACCGGATGCGGACCGCCGCCGCCCGGAAGGTGCAGCTCGGCGCGCTGGCAGCGGTGATCGTCGCCGTAGCGGTAGGTGCGGCCAGGGGTCAGGAAGTCGAGCAGCAGGCGAGCGCTTGGCATCAGTGCAGCGGATGCGCTCAGAGCGCGGCCCATGGATCATCGTCGGCGCCGGCCGAGCGCTCGATCCGCTCGAGCACCTCGTCCGTACGACGATCCGCAACCATTGCGGCGAGCGCGTCGGTTATCGTCGGCGCCCACACACGCCGCGTCGGCGGTAGCTCGCCGTCGTCGCCGGGAAGCTCGGACCAGTCGACCGCGACGACCTCGCCGCCCTGCGGCGATCCCGGCGGCGCCGCCGCCGAGCCGGAGCCGTAGAGCGTCAGCTGCGCCTGCCAGCCGTTCGGGCACAGCTCCCCCATCACGGCGCGGGCGCGGACCTCGTGGCTGTGCGGGCGATGGCGTGTGCGCCAGCGCTTGACCTCGCGCGCGAGCAGCAGGCCGGCGAGCACGAGCAGCACCGCACCGACCAGCACGAGCTCGAGCTGCGCGACGACCGCGAGACTCCGGCTCGCCGCCGACGCTCCCGATCTGGTTGCAGCCAACACGATGCGCTCAAAGGTACACGTCCGGCCCGCTCTCCGGCGCCGCAGGCGCCCCGTGAAAGTCAGCTCGGGCGGGCCTCTGCGGGGGCAGGCTAGGCTGCGTGGCTATGCGCATCGCGATCGCGCTGTTCGAAGACGCGGAGGAGCTGGACTGGGCGGGTCCGTGGGAGGTCCTCGCGACCTGGGCACAGCACTGGCCCGGCGACGGCGTCGAGGTCGTGACGGTCGCCGAAACGCTCGATCCGGTGCGCTGCGCGAAGGGGCTGCGCGTGCTCCCGGACCGCGGTTGGGATCAACTCGGCGAGATCGACGTGCTGGTCTATCCCGGCGGCCAGGGGACCCGTCCGCAGCTGGGCGAGGAGCGCATCCGCGAGCGTCTGCGCTCGCTGCACGCCGCCGGTGTGTTGATGACGAGCGTCTGCACCGGGGCGCTCGTCTTCGCCGACGCCGGCCTGCTCGACGGCCGGCCCGCGACCACGCACTGGGCCTCGCTCGATCTGCTCGCGACGCTCGCTGACGGGATCGACGTTCGCGGCGACGTCCGCTTCGTCGACGACGGCGAGATCGTCACCGCCGCCGGGGTCTCGGCGGGCATCGATGTCGCGCTGCATCTGGTCGCCCGGCTGCACTCGCCGCAGCGTGCAGCCGAGGTCCGCCGCGAGATTCAGTACCAGCCCGAGCTCCCGGCCTAGTGGCGTCCGGGGCGCGGGGCGGGGGCCCGCGGCGCGCTCGGCCTGGGGACCGACTCGCGCCGGTGGCTCGCGCCGGCGCGCCGCCGCTGCTACCGTGTGTCGATCAGGCCGGGTAAAAGCCCGGCGCACGCAGTGCCCGCGGTCGTAGCCCTTGCTTTCAGCAATCTCCACGTTCGCAGCACGCGACCAGTGGAGGTTAGTACCAGCATGCCTACAGGAACCGTCAAGTGGTTCAGCGACGACAAGGGCTTCGGGTTCATCACACCCGACGACCAGTCGAAGGATCTGTTCGCCCATCATTCGGCGATCGTCGGCGACGGCTATCGCTCGCTCACCGAGGGCGCCAAGGTGTCCTATGAGGCCGAGGCCGGGGACAAGGGTCCCAAGGCCGTCAACATCCAGGTGATCTGAGGGCCCGCGCTCGTCGCTTGCGCGACGAA
>JBEKSK010000321.1:0-3249 GCA_049517155.1 Solirubrobacteraceae bacterium | reverse complement strand
CGCTCGAGCGCGACGAGTGGCAGGGCGTCGTGGCGCCGCGGCTGCTGCTCCGCGCTGCAAGGCCGTGCGAGCCGCCGGCGATCGAGTTGCTCGGCGAGGGCGGTGACCTGCTCGCGCGCGCGCTGGCGGAATTCGACCGCGGCGAGGGCGAGCACGAACCGCCGGCCCCGCTGCTCGCGCGCGCCGAGCACGACCGCCGCGGCCGTGGCATCGCGGCCCTGCTCACCGAACTGCTGGCGACGGGCGAAGGCGTGCTCGTGCTCGCGGCCGACGCGCAGGCGCGCGCTCGCCACCTCGGCCCGCGCCTTGGCGGCTTCGCACTGGCGTCCCACGCCGCGCTCGAGCGCGATGGCCGGCTCGCCGCCGCCTTCGCGCACGTCGTCGCGTTGGATCCGCCGGCCAGCCACGCCGCCCACCTGCGGGCCCGTGCCGGGGCGCCGGCGCCGGGCGCGGCGCCGCGGCTGTTTTTGGCCTGGGGACCGGCTGAGCTACGCTTTGCGGCACACATACATGAGCAGGAGTACGGTCTCCGCGACTCGCTGGCGGCCTGCTACCGGACGCTTCGCGACCGGGGCGGGGCGGCCGGGCGGGAACTCGAGGCGGTCCTGCGTGAGACGGCGCCGTCACCCGAGGGTGCGGGGCGCCTGCTGCGGATCCTCACGGAGGTCGGTCTCGTGGATCTCGACCGGGAGCGCTTGGCGGTCACCGTGACCGAGCGAGGGCGCGTGACGCTCGATCAGTCACCCGCCTACCGCGATTACGAACGAACCCGACAGGACGGCCTCAGATACCTCGCAACGACGACAGATCGGCAGGCGGCGGCGTAAAGGGAGCCACGGTGGCAACCGCGCCCCAGGACCCGCAAGCAGCGGCGGGCGAGACCGCGGCTGCGCCCGCTCCGGCGGCGCTGGCGATCCCTGCGCCCGACCTGACGCTCCTCGAGGAGCACGAGCGCCGGCTGCTCGGCGATCTGTTCGCAATCGTCGAGGAGCACGCCGAGGACTCGCTGGTTGCGATTGACCGCGACGCCGTCGCGGCGGCGTTCGTGTTCGCCTGCGATCACCACGCTGACCAGCGCCGTCGCTCCGGCGAGGAGTTCATCGTGCATCCCGTTGGCGTCGCACGGATCTGCGCGAGCATGCGCCTGGACACCGAGACGCTGTGCGCGGCTCTGCTGCACGACACGGTCGAGGACACGACGGCGTCGCTCGAGGAGGTCCACGAGCGTTTCGGGGAGGACGTCGCGAGCCTCGTCGACGGTGTCACCAAGCTGACCGGGATCACCTTCTCCTCTCGCGACGAAGCCCAGGCCGAGAACTACCGCAAGATGATCGTCGCGATGGCGAGCGACGTGCGCGTCATCCTGATCAAGCTGGCCGACCGCCTGCACAACATGCGCACGATCAGCGCTCTGCCCAAGCAGAAGCAGATCGAGAAGGCGAAGGAGACGCTTGAGATCTACGCGCCGATCGCGCACCGCCTCGGCATCCACGCGCTCAAGTGGGAGCTCGAGGATCTCGCATTCGCGACGCTGCACCCGCGTAAGTACGAGGAGATCAAGGTGCTGGTCGCGCAGCAGCGCGACGACCGCGAGCGCTATGTGCACAGCGCCGGGGAGATCCTGCAGCGCGAGCTGGACTCGCTCGGCATCACCGCCGCGATCTCCGGGCGCGCCAAGCACTTCTACTCGATCTACTCGAAGATGACCCGCAAGGACCGTGAGTTCAACGAGATCTACGACCTGACGGCGATGCGCGTCGTCGTCGACAGCTCGAAGGATTGCTACGGAGCGGTCGGCGTCGTGCACTCCCTGTGGAAGCCGCTCCCAGGGCGCTTCAAGGACTTCGTCGCGATGCCCAAGTTCAACATGTACCAGTCGCTGCACACGACGGTGATCGGGCCCGAGGGGCGCCCGCTCGAGATCCAGATCCGCACACGCGAGATGCACAACATGGCGGAGTACGGCGTCGCCGCCCACTGGATGTACAAGCAGGCGGCGCGCCCGGATCGCAGCGGCCGCTCGAACTGGTCGGCCGATGAGGCGAAGCTGAAGTGGCTGCGCTCGATGGTCGACTGGCAGAGCGAGACCTCCGATCCGAAGGAGTTCATGGAGACGCTGCGCGTCGACCTGTTCGAGGACGAGGTCTACGTCTTCACGCCGAAGGGCGAGGTCAAGTCGCTCGCCGCCGGAGCCACGCCGCTCGACTTCGCATACGAGGTCCACACCGATGTCGGTCACCGCTGCGTCGGAGCGAAGGTGAACGGCAAGATCGTGCCGCTGAGCTACGAGCTGCGCTCCGGCGACATCGTCGAGGTACTGACCTCCAAGCGCGAGCGCGGCCCCTCGCGCGACTGGCTGGCGGTGGTCAAGACGACGCGGGCGCGCAACAAGATCAAGCAATGGTTCAAGGCCGAGAGCCGCCAGGACACCGAGCACTCGGGGCGCGAGGCGCTGCAGGAGGCGCTGCGCAAGCAGGGCCTCCCGGCGCAACGCATCACCGGCTCGGGGCTGCTCGCCGACGTGATTCGAGAGCTCGGCTTCCGCAAGGCCGACGACTTCTACGTCGCGCTGGGAGCGGCCAAGGTCTCGCCCAAGACCGTCGTTGGCAAGATTCTGCAGCGCCTCAAGCAGGGCGAGGCCGCGGATTCCGAGCAGACCGAAGCCTCGACGCTGATCTCCTCGCGGCGCGAGCGTCGCCGGCCGACCAACTCCTCGACCGAGTTCGGGATCCGCGTGGAGGGCGTCACGGACGTGCTGGTGCGCCTCGCGAAGTGCTGCCGCCCGGTGCCGGGCGATGAGATCGTCGGCTACATCTCGCTCGGCCGCGGCATCACGATTCACCGTGAAGACTGCCCCAACGCGACGCTGCTGCGCAAGAGCCCCGAGCGCTTCACGAGCGTGTCGTGGGAAGGCGACCAGTCGACCGGCTTCGTCGTCGAAATCCAGATCGACGCCTGGGACCGCCACCACCTGCTCGCCGATCTCTCGCGCGCGTTCTCGGAGTCCGGCGCGAACATCCTCGAAGCGCGTTGCCTGTCGATGCCGCCGATGGTCAAGAACCGCTTCGTCGTCGAGGTCGCCGACACGCACTCGCTGAAGAGCGCGATCACGCGCCTGCGAAACACCGAGTCGGTATTCGACGCCTACCGCGTCACGCCCGGCGCCGCGACGGCGTAGACGTCTCGGCATATGCGCGTGCACGAGCCACGGGACTCATGAGGATCGCTCGGTTCGCCGGCGAGCATCTC
>JBEKSK010000320.1:0-3253 GCA_049517155.1 Solirubrobacteraceae bacterium | reverse complement strand
ATCTCGGCGAGCGTCAGATACGACGGCTTCGCGGTGGGGCTGCTCGGCGCTTTCGGCTCAATCGTGAACCCCTTGTCGGCGCTGATCTCGTTGCGCAGGATCGTCAGGCCCGCCCCCTGCGCGGGGCTGTAGAGCAAGCTCAGCACCTGCTTTTGGACCGTGGTTGGCGTGTTCATCAGCGCCTTGGCCTGCCCGAACCCCTCGGACACACCGAACCCCGCGATCCGCTGGTACTGCTTGGCAGCGTTGATCGTGACCGTGGCCTGAGCTGACGCGCCGGCCGCGTCAGGAACGCTGCCAAGCGAAGTGGCGAGCGCGAGCGCGACCGCCGCGACCGGCGCACACCATGCAACCAGCCGCCCGAAGGGTCGAAGTGCACGCAGGAGGAGTTCGGTGTTAGCGAGCCGCGTTGGTCCGAAGGCCACGTGGGGAGCGTGCGCCACGCGGGGTTACAGGCCGGTTACCGTGTTAGGTCGCTGTAACCTGCCGTGCGCAATCGTCCCGTACTGTGGTGACCGACCCGACGCTGCAAAAGCCGCCGTGCTTACGGGTGCTCGTTCCGCGCCCGACGGTCCGCTGGCAGCTGACGCTGCTCTACAGCGTGCTGTTCGTGATCTGCGGCGCCGCGCTGCTGGCGATCACCTACTTCCTGTTTCAGAAGTTCGCGTTCATTCCGCCCAAGCAGATCGTCGATCCGAACGGCCGCACCATCGCGCGGTTGGAGGGGGTCCCGACGGCCATAGACGCCCAGCGCTCGATCGGCCTGCACCGCCTGCAGCTCTACTCGGCGATCGCGCTCGGGATCATGGCGATCGTCTCAGTCGTCCTCGGGTGGCTGGTTGCCGGGCGCGTACTGGCGCCGTTTCGGACGATCACAGCGACGACCGAGCGGATCTCGGAAACGAATCTGAACGAGCGCCTCGCGATGAGCGGTCCACGAGACGAGCCGCGCCTGCTCGCTGACACGATCGACCGGTTGCTGGAGCGCTTGGACGCGGCGTTCGAGGCGCAGCGACGGTTCGTCGCGAACGCTTCGCACGAGCTGCGCACCCCGCTGGCGATGATGCGCACAACCCTCGATGTCGCGATCGCCAAGCCCGGCGGTGTACCGCCTCAGACGCTAGAGCTGGACGCCGAGCTGCGCGTCGATCTCGACCACGCCGACGAGCTCCTAGAGAGCTTCCTCGCGCTCGCCCGCGCACAGAACGGGCGCGTCGGTGAGCAGGGCCAGGTCGCGTTTGAACCCCTGATTACGGATGCGCTCTGCGCCAGAGCCAAGCAGATCGCCGCCAAGCGGCTCGCCGTCGAGACGCATCTCAGCCCGGTCGAGGTGGCCGGCAACCCCACGCTGCTCGCGCGGATGGTTGACAACGTGATCGAGAACGCAGTGCGCCACAACCAGCCCGACGGCTCGATCCAGCTCACCCTCGCGCCACTCAACGAACAACAAGCGCAGCTCACCATCGACACCGGCGGCCCACTGCTGGACCCGTCCGCCGTAGCGCAGCTCGCCCAGCCGTTCAAACGCCTCGGCCAGGACAGGATCGGATCACCCAACGGACACGGACTAGGCCTCTCCATCGTCGCTGCGGTCGCCGCCGCCCACGATGGCAGCCTCGAGCTCCAAGCCCGCCCCGAAGGCGGACTTCGCGTCCAGATCACGCTTCCCGGCCCAACAACCCAACGACTCGCGGGAGCAACGAGATGAGGGTCCTCGTCGTCGAGGACATGCCCCGCCACGCTAACCGGATAGCCGAAGGCTTGCGCGACCAGCGCATGGCCGTCGACGTCGCGTACGACGGCCACGAGGCGATCGCAAAGGTCAACCTCGTCCCCTACGACGTCGTGCTGCTCGACCGCGACCTCCCCGGCATCCACGGCGACCAGCTCTGCCAGCTGATCACCCACATCGACGATCCGCCGATGATCCTCATGCTCACTGCCGCCGGCGCACCAACCGACCGCGTCAAAGGACTCGAGCTCGGCGCCGACGACTACCTCGCCAAACCGTTCCACTTCCCCGAGCTCGTCCTGCGCATCCGCGCGCTCGCCCGCCGCAAACCCGCCGCCCGCTCGCGCATCCTCCAAGCCGGTGCAATCGAGCTCGACGAGCTCACCGGCAGCGTCACCCGCGACGGACGAACCATCGAGCTCGCCGCGAAAGAGCGGGCCGTCCTCGAAGCCCTGCTCAAAGCCAGCCCGGCCGCGCTCAGCACCGAACAGCTACTCCAGCTGGCATGGGACGAGAACGTCGACCCGTTCACCAACACAGTCAAGGTCACGATCGCCCGACTCAGACGCAAGCTCGGCCAACCCGACGTGATCCGCAACACTCCCGGGGTCGGCTACCGGATCAGCGAAACGCCCTAAGTGCCGGGCCAGCAAAACGGCAACGACCCGTTTCGCGTCGAACCTGTGACCTGCCGGCACGCCCATGATTGCCGTCAGCGTCCAGACCCCCCGGACCCTCAACGCCGCGCGCATCCCATGCGGGTGCCGACCTTCACACCACGACGGCGGAAAGACCAGCCGTCCATATGGTCTAGCCCCTGCTTTTCGTGCAATGGAGTTCCCCCGGTTCGGTGTCCACGAAACCGGGGGAACTCCAACCTCGGCGTTTTGGTCGGCACGCGGGAGCGCGCGGTCGGCATCTGAATGGGCCACTGGCTGGCTCCAGTGGCCCAAACTCCCGTGAAACACACGCAAACTCCGTAAAACTCGGTTCCGGACGCTGAAGCCCCATTGTGCGCATTTGCAGGCAGAACGGGCGTTTTCGCGCGGGGTGACGTATCGCTGCCCACGCGAGAGGTCGCTGGTTCGAAACCAGCCGTGCCCATCAAAACAGGCTGCAAGCGGCCGCGTTTTTCAGATCGCACTCCGGTTTGGTCGGCCGGCTTGCTCCGGATTGGTCGTGACCGTCGCCAGCGGCCGACGGCGTGAGCGCTGCCGCAACGCCAAGCGTGAGCAGACACTCGCGCCACACGCATGAAGGTCGTCCGACTCGGGCGTCTCGCCGGCCCCCTCAGCCGAGTTGGGTGACGGTGGTGCGCAGTCGGTCCAGGGCTGTGCGTGTGAGTTCACCCAGCTCCTGGTGATTGCCTGGCATGAGCCATGCGATGTAGGCCTCCTTGAATGCGAGGACGCCCAACTCCGCTGCGACGCTGGCCGCCGAGTCGGGCACGCCACGGGCGCGTAGCGCGCCTGCCATGGCTGCTGCTAAGCCGACCTGTTTGAGCGCGGAGCGTTCTTGGAG
>JBEKSK010000319.1:0-3277 GCA_049517155.1 Solirubrobacteraceae bacterium | reverse complement strand
TTGCGGCGAGGGCGGTGATGTGATCTGGCTGGCCTGCCAGGGTTGGAGGGTCACCGGCGCGGGCTAGGCGGACCGGCCAGCGCCGTCCGTTGCTTCGATTGCCTCCGCCACCTGCCTCACTCGCCACGCGAACAGCGGGCTGTGCCACACCACTCGGCCATCGGCGAAGGTGAGCTTCCCGCGAAGGCGCGTGGCGGTGCCTGCGCCGAGCGGATACTCACCGAGTCGCTCGCCGGGTCGATGAAACGGCAGGTCGCGAAACACATACACGTGCCGATCAGTCACAAGCACGGTGCGGTGGAAGTGGAAAAACAGCAGCGCGAGGGCGAATCCCACGTAGGGCAACTCCTCCAGCAGCCCAGCGACGATCGCAACCTTCAGCGAACTGAACCCGAACGAGATCGTCACACCCTCTTCGCCCGAGATCTTTGCGCGGCGCGCGTACCGCCCCGCCATGCGCCTACGGTTGTTGCTTCGCATCGTCGCTCTCCAGTCGCCGGTTGGCGGATGACGCAGACTCCGGCGTGCGTCCAGGATCGTAATTGGTAGGGGGCCTGTCTAGGGACGGCTGTGAACGGAATCGACGAGCTCACACTGCTCGACCGCGGCCGCGGTGCCGACGGTCGATTTTCGGGAAGCGGTTCGGCGCCAGATCCACTGACGCGGCAGCTGGCCTCCTACGGCCGTCGGTCCGGCCCTGCGCTCGCGCCGGTGGCCCGCAGCGCAAGCTCCAGCTCGAAGCGGGCGTCGGGGTCCTCGAGCGTCGTGCCGAAGCGCTCGCGCAGCCGGGCGAGGCGGTAGCGCACGGTCTGAGGGTGAACGTGGAGCTCCTGCGCGACCTCCGCGACGTTTCCCTGGCTGCGCAGCCACGCGAGCAGCGTCGCCTCCAGGCGCGCTCGGGCCGCGGGCGTCAGGGCGTCGAGCGGCGCGAGGCGAAGCGCCGCCAGCTCGCCGACCAGCGCCGGGTCGGCGTGCAGCGCGAGGGTGCCGAGCTGCTCGCGGGCGAGGATCAGGCCGCCGGCCGCCAGCACGCCCTCACGGACCAGGCGCATGCAGCCCGCCGCGCGCGCCCAACTTTCGGCCGCCGCCTGCCACGCCGTCGTGGCGCCGAGCACAGCCGGGCGGCTCTCGATCGCGTCGCGAGCCCGCTCGATCCGCCCCGGTGCGTCCGGATCGGCGAGCAGCACGCAGACCAGCCCATCGACGCGGGCGCCGATCGCTCCCTCCCCGACGATAGCCGCGAAGCGCTCGGCGTCGTGGTGGTCGGCGGCGATCGCGGCCAGTCGCCGCGGCAGCGCCCAGTCGGCGGCCGCCGCGCGCTCCGCCGCCTCGGCGACGTCCAGTTCGCCCGCGACCAGCAGCCGCACGAGTCCCTGGCGCTCGCGTGAGCGCTCGCCGGCGCCGGCCGCCTGGGCGCTGGCGTAGCCCTCCACCGACTCGGCCGAGAGCTCATCGATGTAGGCGAAGATCGACTCCGCGAGCAGTGCCAGCGTCGCCGAGTCAAGGCCGGCGGCGATCGCCGCCTCGGAGATCCGCCGCCAGGCGAGCCGCGCCCCGACACGGTAGGCACCCTGCAGCGCGTCGAGGCCGCGCCCGGCGCGGTACTCGCCGCGCCCAAGCGCGATGTAGACCTCGCGGCCGGGGCGCTCGCCCGCGGCAGGGCGGCCGAGCTGCTCGAGGAACTGCCGCAGCGCCTCCTCGATCGCGTCGCGCACGCCGCGGCCGAAGGCGCCGCCCATCGGCTGGCGATACTCGGGGATCGCCTCGGCGATCGCCTCGGTGATCTCGTCGGCGACCGCGCCGAGCACCGGCGAGATCGCCCCGCTGACCCCCGGATCGAGCGCCTGCCACGGCCGGCCTGGCAGTGAAACTTGTGGGTTCATGCTAAGTCTTACCTGGATGCGTTGGCCTGGGACCAAGAAAACTATTTAGAGGAAGCGTACTCTTTGACTTCGATGACGCGCGCCGAGAGAGCAGCCAACGTCGGGGCGGTCTTGATCCCGTTCCTCGCCGCCGTACTGGGTGCGATCTTCGCCTGGGGTTCCTTCCTGCACGCGCGCGACCTCGTGATCTTCGCGGTCATGTACCTGATCAGCGCCTTCGGCATCACGGTCGGCTTTCACCGGCTGCTGACCCACCGCGCCTTCGAGACTCATCGCGGGATCCGCTACGCCTTCGCGATCATGGGCTCATACGCGGTCGAGGGGCCCGTGCTCGACTGGGTCGCCGACCACCGCAAGCATCACACCTTCTCCGACGAGGAGGGCGATCCGCATTCGCCCCATGTCGGCCAGGCCGCCGGCTTCGGCGGCGTCGTGCGCGGCCTCTGGCACGCCCACATCGGCTGGCTGTTCGAAACCAACGGCCAGGCCGAGAAGCGCCGCTACTGCCCCGACCTCGCCGGCGACCCGGTGATGCGCCGGCTCAACCGCGCCTTCCCGCTGTTCGTGCTCGGGACGCTCGCGATCCCATTCGTCTGGGGCTTCGCCTGGGGCGGAACGCTGAGCGCGGGCCTCGAGGCGCTGCTCTGGGCGGGCCTCGTGCGGATCTTCCTCGTCCACCACGTCACCTGGTCGATCAACTCGATCTGCCATTTCTTCGGCGCTACGCGCTTCGATACAGGCGATCATTCGACCAATGTCTTCTGGCTCGCGCTGCCGAGCCTCGGCGAGGCCTGGCATCACAATCACCATGCCTTCCCGCGCTCGGCCTTCCACGGCCTGCGCTGGTATGAGTTCGACCCTTCGGGCTGGCTCATCCTCGCCATGTCGAAGGTGGGACTGGCCTGGGACGTCGTGCTCATCGACGCCGAACAGCAGCGCGCGAAGTTCGCGCCCGCCCCGCGCGCGGGCAGCGTGCGTGGCGCGAGCGCCTGAACCGCGCCGGCCGCCGGCGGGCACACGCCCTTTGAGCGACGGGCCGCCGCGATCCCGATGAGCACCGCGCCGATCACCGGCAAGCCGCGCCTGCGCGGCGTCTCGCACCAGTGGGGCTTCGTCGTCTCGCTCGGAGCCGGTGGTGCACTGATCGCGTTGGCGCCGGCCGGCCGCGCCGTCGTCGCAGCGGCGATCTACGCGGGGGCGGTGTCGGCGCTGCTCGGCACGAGCACTCTGTATCACCGCGTGAACTGGCGGCCCGCGGCGCGCCGCTGGGTGCGCCGGCTGGACCGCTCGATGATCTACGTGTTGATCGCCGCGAGCTACACGCCGTTTGCGCTGCTGGCGTTGCACGGCGCGCTGGCAACGGTCGTGCTGGTGGTTGTCTGGGCCGGCGCCTT
>JBEKSK010000318.1:0-3315 GCA_049517155.1 Solirubrobacteraceae bacterium | reverse complement strand
GATGAGCTGACCGTGCGCGAGATCGCGCGAATCATCTGGGAGCAGTGCGGCGAGGACCCGGAGGAGTTCGCGCTCGAGCACCTGCCGAGCTTCGAGGTCGATGTCGTGCGTCGCTGGCCATCGGTAGAGAAGGCGCGCCGACTGCTGGGCTGGGAAGCTCAGATCGGTGTGCAGGACGGAATCGCCGCGACCGTGCGGTGGCTACGCGAACGAGAGGCGTTAAGCGGATGAAGAAGACAGCATTTGTCACCGGCGTCACCGGCCAGGACGGCTCCTACCTCGTCGAGCTGCTGCTGGAACGCGGCTATGACGTGCATGGCATGGTGCGCCGCTCCTCGGTCGAGCGCTTCGACCGAATCGAGCACCTCCGCGACGCGATCACGCTACACCAGGGTGACCTGCTCGACCAGCGCTCGCTGGTCGACGCGCTGCGCGCCAGCAAACCGGACGAGATCTACAACCTCGCCGCGATGTCGTTCGTCGCCGTCTCATGGGTGCAGCCGACACTGACCGCAGAGTTCAGCGGCGTCGGGGTGACGCGGATACTCGAAGCAGTGCGCGAGGTCTGCCCGGAGGCGCGCTTCTACCAGGCGTCCTCCAGCGAGATGTTCGGCAAGGTGCGCGAGGTCCCGCAGACCGAGGTCACGCCCTTCTACCCCCGCTCCCCCTACGGCGTCGCCAAGGCCTACGGTCACTTCATCACGGTCAACTACCGCGAGAGCTACGGCCTGCACGCGACCAGCGGGATCTTGTTCAACCACGAGTCGCCGCGCCGCGGTCTCGAGTTCGTGACACGGAAGATCACCTGGCACGCGGCCGCGATCAAGCTCGGCCTGCGCGACAAGCTGCGTCTCGGCAACCTCGACGCCGAGCGCGACTGGGGCTACGCGAAGGACTACGTCGAGGCGATGTGGCTGATGCTCCAGCGCGACGAGCCGGAGGACTTCGTGATCTCCACCGGCGTCACGCACTCGGTCCGCGACTGCGTCTCGGTCGCCTTCGACCAGGCCGGCCTCGACGTCGACGAGCACGTCGTGATCGACCCGCAGTTCGTGCGCCCGGCCGAGGTCGACCACCTGATCGGCGACCACTCCAAGGCCACGCGCCTGCTCGGCTGGGAGCCGCAAACCGACTTCGAGACGATGATCCGGCTGATGGTCGACTGCGACCTCGCGTTGCTCTCCCGCTGAGTTTCATGGCGGCGCAGGGCGCCGCACCGATTCGCTGCTCTCGCGCCCGCCGCCGTGGCGTCAGCTTGTTACATCGCCAAGCGGCGCAAGGCGCTACGCTCGTGGACATGACTACCTCAACGACGATTGACCACATCGTCGAGTTGCTGGGCGACGGGGCTGACGAGCTGCTCGACCACACCTCGACCACCATCGAGCGCTCGCTGCTGCATCTCCCCGGTCCGGATTTCGTGGACCGCATCTACTCCCAGACCGACCGCAGCAACACGACGCTGCGCAACCTGGCAGCCCTGTTCGGGCACGGCCGCCTGGCCGGCACCGGCTATGTCAGCATCCTGCCGGTCGATCAGGGCATCGAGCACTCCGCCGGCGCGAGCTTCGCGCCCAACCCGGTCTATTTCGACCCCGCCGCGATCGTCGAGCTCGCGATCGAGGGCGGCTGCAACGCCGTGGCCTCGACACTCGGCGTGCTCGGCGCCGTCAGCCGCCGCTACGCCCACCACATCCCCTTCATCGTCAAGCTCAACCACAACGAGCTGCTGACCTACCCGAACCGCTACGACCAGGTGATGTTCGCGAGCGCGCAGCGCGCCTGGGAGCTCGGCGCGGTCGGCGTCGGCGCGACGATCTACTTCGGCAGCGAGGAGTCGACACGCCAGCTGGTCGAGGTCTCCCAGGCCTTCGAGGAGGCCCACAGCCTTGGCATGTTCACCGTCCTGTGGTGCTACCTGCGCAACTCCGCCTTCAAGCAGGACGGCGTCGACTACAGCCTCGCCGCCGACCTGACCGGGCAGGCAAACCACCTCGGCGTGACGATCGAGGCCGACATCATCAAGCAGAAGATGGCCGAGAACAACGGCGGCTACACCGCGCTCGGCAAGGACTACGGCAAGACCAGCCCGCTGGTCTACTCCGAGCTGACCT
Source organism: Solirubrobacteraceae bacterium (assembly GCA_049517155.1). Classification (GTDB taxonomy): domain Bacteria; phylum Actinomycetota; class Thermoleophilia; order Solirubrobacterales; family Solirubrobacteraceae; genus Palsa-513. The sequence continues at coordinate 1,201 of JBEKSK010000318.1, read as the reverse complement.
CCGAGAATCCGATCGACCTCTGCCGCTACCAGGTGGCCAACTGCTACATGGGCCGCGCCGGGCTGATCAACAGCGGCGGGGCCTCCTCCGGCGCGACCGATCTCGCCGAGGCGGTTCGCACCGCGGTGATCAACAAGCGCGCCGGCGGCACCGGCTTGATCAGCGGCCGCAAGGCCTTCCAGCGGCCGATGGAGGACGGCGTCGAGCTGCTGAACGCGATCCAGGACGTCTATCTCGCCTCGGAGATCACCATCGCCTGAAGCCCGGCCGAGGCCGCGTGCGCGCCGGGCGCCTCAGGCGCCCGTGAGCGCGGCGAGGTCCGCGGCGACCATCTCGGCGATCAGCTCCTCGAAGGGGATCTGCGGAGCCCAGCCCAGCAGATCCCGCGCGCGGCTCCAGTCCCCGAGCGGGCGCGAGGTCTCGGGCGGGCGGACGAGCTGCGGATCGACCCGCAGGTAGAGCGCGGCGTCCAACCCGACGCAGGCGAAGGCGACCTGCGCCAGCTCACGCACCGTGTGCCCGGTGCCGCTGGCGAGCACGTAGTCGCCCGCCTTGGGCGCCGCGGCCATGAGCCGCAGGCCGGCCACGATGTCACGCGCGGCCGACCAGTCGCGCACGGCGTCCAGGTCGCCGAGCCACAGCTCGTCCTGGCGCCCGAGGCTGATCGCCGCCGCCGCCGCGGTCACCTTGCGCGAGAGGAACTGCGGATGGCGGCGCGGCGACTCGTGGTTGAAGAGGATCGCCGAGGACAGCGCCAGCCCGTCACGTTCGCGCAGCAGGCCGACGAGCTGGTGGGCTGCGAGCTTGGCGACGCCGTAGGGGGAGCTTGGCGCGCACGGGGTGTCCTCGCGCTGGGGGCTCGGCGCGGCGTCGCCGAAGATCTCGCGCGAGGTCGCGATCACGACGCGGGCGCCAGGGACGTGGTCGCGCACGGCGTCGATCAGCTCGCCGGTGACCGTCGCGATTCCCGCCAGCGTGTCGGCGACCGCGGCCCACGAGTCGGGCACGAAGGCCGGCGCCGCCAGATGGTAGATCTGATCGGGCGAGGTCTCGGCGATCAGCTCGCGCAGCGTCCCCCGCTTGAGCAGATCGCCCTCGTGCAGGGTGAGCGAACTGCGCACCGCGTCGAGGTTCGCCGTGGCGCCGTCGGCACGCTCGCGGACGATGCCGTGCAGCTCGAGGCCCTCGGCGCACAGCAGCT
>JBEKSK010000317.1:0-3342 GCA_049517155.1 Solirubrobacteraceae bacterium | reverse complement strand
AGGCCAGCACGAGCCCATGGTGGGTCGGCACGCCGCTCGCTGCTCTGGCGCGCACGACCACGCTCGCCGCGGCGCTCGCGGCGGGCGATCAGCGCGGCGTGGCGCAGACCGTGACCGAGCTCGTCGCCGGCGGCGGCTTCGAGGCCCTCGACGTGATCGCCGGCGGCCGCGTGATCGCCGGCGCGGGCAACCTTGCCGCGTCGATCGCGCCTGTCAGCAGGCCGCTCGTCGACGGCTCCGGCCGCCTCGTCGGCCAGGCCGTCTTCGCCGTCGAGACCGCGCAGGGCTACGCCGGCCTCGTGCACGCCTTCACCGGCGCCGCGGTGCTCGTGCGCGCCGGCACGCGCCAGATCGCCGGCACGTTTGCCGGACCGGCGGACCTGCCAGCGAGCGGCTCGGTCGGCTATCTCGGCGCCCGCTACGCGGTCGCTTCGTTCCCGGCCGTCGAGTTTCCCGACGTCGCGGCGCGCGTCTATGTGCTCGCGCTCGACGGGCGGTCCTCGGCCGGTCACTAGGCTTCACGGCCGATGGCCAACGTCACAACGGCAGCCGGGGTCCGCATCGAGGTCGACCGCGAGCTCTGCTTCGGCTTCGGCGACTGCGTGGACACCGCGCCCGCGGTGTTCGTGCTGGACGAGCACGACAAGGCGACCGTGATCGACCCCGACGGCGCGACGCTCGAGCTGATCACCGAGGCCTCGCAGAACTGCCCCGTCGACGCGATCATCATCACCGACGCGGACGGGGTCCAGCTCTACCCCTGAGCGCCCTGGCCTGCAAGCCGCATTGCAACCCAACAGGCTGCGAGCAAAGCTGCCGAGCCAGGATGCATGCGCACGACGCTTCGGACGTTTGCCGTCCTCGCGCTCCTCGCCGCCGCTTTCGCTGCGCCGGGCTCGGCCGCCGGGAAGACCTCGCGCCATCACAAGCCCAAGCCCGTGCCGCGCGCAACGCGAGGCTCCGCCGGCGGCCAGCTCGACGGCGGCGCGACCTACGTCGCGAGCCCGGTGGGGCCGGCCACGAAATCCGCCGCGAGCGCGAAGCCGGCGGCCGACGGGGGCACGACCGTGGCCGCGCCGCAGGGCGCGAGCGGACCCGCCGGGTCCACCGGCCCGGCCGCGCCGGTCGCGGCGAGCGGGGGCGCGACCGAGCCCGCGGGCTCCACCGGCTCGAGCGGGTCCACGGGGTCGACCGGCTCGCCCGTGGCGCCGACCGTCGCCGGCCCGTGGGCGAAGATCCTCGCGAGCGGCCTGGCGGTTGCCCCGGCCGACGCGCCGGCCGCCGTCAAACAGGCGATCGCCGCCGGCAACCAGCTGATCGGTGAGCCCTACGTCTACGGCGGCGGCCATCTGAGCTTCGTCTCGGACGGCTACGACTGCTCCGGCACCGTGTCCTACGCACTGCACGGCGGCGGCCTGCTCGCCGCGCCGCTTGACTCAAGCGCCCTGGAGCTGTGGGGGGCGCCGGGCGTGGGAACGTGGATCACCGTTTACACCAACCCGGTGCACGCCTATGTGGACATCGCCGGAATCCGCCTGGACACGAGCACCGCCGGCGATCCGGGTGGGAAGAGCGGGCCTCGCTGGCGGCCCCTGCTGAGCAGCAACAAGGGGTTCTTCGCCCGCCACTTTCAAGGTTTGTGACGGCGTGCACTACGCTTGCCTCTGAACCCGCAAAGGAGGAAGCAATGGCTGGCTTGACGGGACGGATGTCCACAATCGTCAAGGCGAAGGTCTCAAAGGTGCTCGATCGCGCCGAGGACCCTGCCGAGACACTCGATTACAGCTATTCCAAGCAGCTCGAGCTGCTTCAGAACGTGAAAAAGGGCATCGCTGACGTCGTGACCTCGAAGAAGCGCCTGCAGCTTCAGGAGGCCCAGATGCAGCAGCAGGTCGTCAAGCTCGACACCCAGGCCCGCCAGGCCCTCGCCGCCAATCGCGAGGACCTCGCCCGCGTCGCCCTCGAGCGCAAGCAGTCGGTTCAGACCGAGCTGCAGTCGATGGACTCGCAGATCGCCGAGCTCGAGGCCCAGCAGCAGAAGCTGATCGACTCCGAGGCCGCCATGCGGGCCAAGCTCGAAGCCTTCCGCACGAAGAAGGAAGTCATCAAGGCGCAGTACTCCGCGGCCGAGGCTCAGGTGCGGATCTCCGAGGCGGCGACCGGTGTGGGCGAGCAGATGGCCGATGTCGGCCTCGCGATGCAGCGGGCGCTCGACAAGACCGAGAACATGAAGGCGCGGGCAGCGGCGGTCGGCGAGCTGGAGGACTCCGGCACCTTCGAGGATCTCACCCAGCTCGGCCCGGGCAAGGACGACCTCGACCGCCAGCTCGAGGCGATCGGCGCCGGCGGAGCCGTCGATGACGAGCTCTCGAAGATGAAGGCGGAGCTAGGCACGGGCGGCGCGAGCGCGCCCGCCGCGATCGAGGCATCGACCGGCGCCACCGCGCCGGCGGAGGAGGCCGGGGCGCCGGCGGAGGAGTCCGGAGCCGGCGGCGAGGCCACGCCGTGATCGTGCGGATCTTCAGTGACGGCCAGTACCGCATCCCGGCGGACGTCCAGGCGCGCCTGCACGAACTGGACAACGCGACCGTCAGCGCGATCGACTCTGGCGACGAGGGGTCGTTCGCGAGCAACTATAAGGCGCTCGTGGAGCTGATCCACACAAACGGCGAGCGCCTGGCTGACGAGGAGCTGGTGCCGTCTGACCTGATGCTGCCGCCGGCGGACATCACGCTCGAAGAGGCCCGCGAGGAGTTCACGGGCGAGGGCCTGCTGCCCGACTGAAACTAGAAGGGCACGCCCCAGAGCGGAAACCAGCGCTCCAGCTCCGGCTCGATCGGCAGTTCGCTGCCGATCTGGGCCTTGAGCTGCAGCTCACGCTCGGTGCTGCGCTGCTTGTCCCCGGGCGCCGGCACGAACGGGTACCAGCTGCCGCGCTTGTAGTTGTAGATGAAGTTGATCTGCGCGCCGGCGGAGTCCTTGAACGCGAACACCGCGCAGAGCAGGCGCTCGCCGTAGCCGCCGTCCTCGAGAGCGGTCGAGACGCCGTTGATCGAGACGACCAGATCCTCGACCGAAGACTGGTCGCGCACGATCAGCCATCGGAAACCGTAGTCGTCGTCCTTGGACTCGACCGTCGCTCCCATCTCGCCGGCGGTCGCCTTGACGACCTCCTCCATGTCCTTGACCGTCGCCGTGAAGTCGCTCGTCGCGAGCGGCTGGAAGACGATCCCCGCGACACCGGCCGAGGTGATGCTCTGCTCGGTCTCGAGCGCGACGTAGGCAGTCGACAGCGCGAACAGCCGCTCGCGCGCCGCCGGGCCCTTGACGGCGCGGCGGCCG
>JBEKSK010000316.1:0-3976 GCA_049517155.1 Solirubrobacteraceae bacterium | reverse complement strand
TGCGCGGGCGGGCGGGCGGGCGAGACCCTAACAGCTGGGCGGCGCGTCGCTCGCGAGCGCCTCGCGCCGGCGCCGCGGCGGATGCAGGCCGGCCACCACGGAGGCTTCGCAGTAAGGGCACACACTCCATGTCATCTCGAGCGGCCGGTTGCAGTTCGGGCACGGGTCGCGCAGGCGGCTGTGGCAACTCGGGCAGATCACGAAGTCCTTCTCGACCTCCTGCCCGCAGTGCTGGCAGGCGAAGTAGGACAGTTGCACGAGACGCGCCTCCGAGGCCTGCATCTCGAGCTCGCGCTCGCGAATGTCGTCGAGGTACTCGGGCGGGCGCACGATCATGTAGACGATCGTGCCGATGAACGGGAACAACGCAGCGGCGGTCGCGCAGAGCACGAGCACCGGGTCGGCGATGCGCCGTTTGGCGTCCGCTCGCGTCCAGTAGATCATCGCGAGCCAGATGATCACCAGGAACAGGATCAGCAGGTTGATGGCCAGGTTCACGCCATCGTTCTGAATTCCGAAATATGCGAGCGTCGCAGGCACCCTTCCAGCGAGTGTAGCTACAGGAACAGACGACCGAACAGGTAGCCGATTCCCACGAACACGAGGATCACGAGCGCCACTGTCAGGGAGTGACGGCCCGCCGCCGCCGTCGTCGTCGCTCACAGCGTCGAGCCTCCGGGAGCCCCCTCCGGACGCAGCAGGTCCGCGATCAGGTAGATCGATCCCGTCGCCAGGACGACGCCGTCCTCACCGGCCAGTTCGCGGGCGCGCGCGAGCGCCCGGTGCGGGCCGGCGAGCACCTCGGCGGGCACGCGGCCGATCTGGCCGGCCAGCGAGGCAAGCGTTGCGGCCGGCAGCGCACGCGGACTCGTGCAGGCCGTGAAGAGCACCGCGTCGCATTGTGGGAGCAGCCGGGCGAGCATCCCTGCGGCGTCCTTGTCGTCGAGGATCGAGATCACCGCGACGAGCCGCCGGCCGGCGACGAACGCGGGCAGCGACTGCGCCAGCGCCTCGATGCCGCCGTCGTTGTGCGCGCCGTCGAGCAGCGTGACCGGCGTGCCCTCGAGCACCTCGAAGCGTCCGCGGACAACGAGCTCGGCGGCGACGGCCGCGAGGTCGTCGGGGCGTGGGTCGTGTCCGAGGAAGGCCCGCACCGCCGCGGCTGCGGCGGCGAAGTTGCGCCGCTGGTAGCCGCCGCCCGAGCGCAGCTCGACATCCAGCTGGGCGCTTGACTCGACGAGCGTGGCGCCGCGCTCCTGCGCGGTCGCCCGCGCCAGCTCGAGCGCCGCGGGATCGAGATCGGCGCCGACGACCAGCGTCGCGCCGGGACGCACGACGTCGAGCTTCTCGCGGGCGATGTGGGTAACCGTCGGACCGAGGTAGCGCGTGTGCTCGAGCCCCACGTTGGTCAGCACGGCGACGCGCGAGTCGACCACGTTGGTGGCGTCGTAGCGCCCGCCGAGCCCCGCCTCGATCACGGCGACGTCGACGGCGGCCGCTTCGAACTCGCACAGCGCAGCCGCAGTCAGCAACTCGAACTGCGTCACGATGTCGCCGGGCTCCGGCGCCGCGCGATCGACCAGGTCGGCGGCGTGCACGACGCGCCCGATCACCGCGGCGAAGCGCTCGGGCGCGATGTCGCGCTCGCCGATCTGGATGCGCTCGCGGTAGCTGAGTAGATGCGGCGAGGTGAAGCAGCCGACGTGCAGGCCCTCGCGCGCCAGCAGCGCCGCGATCATCCGCGTCGTCGAGGACTTCCCGTTCGTGCCGACGACATGGATCGTCGGGAACGACGGTCGCGGCAGCCCCAGCACGTTGAGCAGCCGGTGCATGCGATCGAGGCCGAAGTGCATGCCGAAGTGCTCGCGCGCGAGCAGGTAGCGCTCGGCGTCCACTGCGCTCCAGTCCGCGCGCGGACCGGCGGAGCGCGAGCTCATCCCTCGTCCCCGCCCGCCTGCAGGCCGGCCAGCTCGTCCTGCAGGCCGGCGAGCTTCGCTCGTTGCGCGGCGACCAGATCGGCGGGCGCGTTGGCGACGAACGCAACGTTTGCGAGCTTTTCGAGCAGGCGGCCGATCTCCCGCTCCAGACGCGCGCGCTCCCGCGCGATCCGCTCGGCGTGAGCACTCAGATCGACCCCTTCGAGGATCCCCAGTGAGCCGCCGGGGATCGTCACGCTCGCGACCGCCGCCGCGCCGCCGCCGGTGTGCAGGTCGAGCCGCGCGATCCGCTCCAGCAGCGGTTCGAGCTCCGCGTAGCCGCCGGCGTCGATGCGGGCGCGGAGCGTCTCCCCGGGCCGCACGCCGACCTCCTCGCGCCAGCTGCGGATCGCCTGCGTCGCGGCGATCACCCGCTCGAGCGACGCCTCGGCGTCGGCGTCGATCGCCGCGCCGGCGGAGTCCGTGCCGCCGCCGGAGTCCTTGCGGTTCATGCCGGCGAGCAGGCCCTCGTCGTCCTCGCGCGCGTAGCGCCACAGCTCCTCGGTCACGAACGGGAGGATCGGATGCGCGAGCTGGAGCGTTTCGCGCAGCAGGAAGCGCAGCGTGGAGCGCAGCTCCGGCTCGTCGATCCGTCCCTTGACCAGCTCGATGTACCAGTCGCACAGATCGCCGTAGACGAAGTCGTAGAGCGCGAGCGCTGCGCGCGCGAAGTCGTAGGCGCCGATCCGCTCGCCGAGCTCTCGCTCGAAGCGGGCAAGGCGCGACAGGATCCAACGGTCCTCGACCGCTGTCGGCGAGGGGTGCGGCGGTGCGTCCTGGTCACCGATCTTCAGCAGCACGAAGCGCGCCGCGTTGAACAGCTTGTTCGCGAGCTTCTCGCCCTGCTCGATCTTCTCGACGCTGTAGCGCACGTCCTGCGTCGAGGACATCGCGAGCATGCCGAAGCGCACGGCATCGGCGCCGTAGCGATCGATCTCGTTCAGCGGGTCGATACCGGTGCCCAGCGACTTGGACATCCGCCGGCCGTCGGGCGCTTGGATGACCGAGGTGATGCAGACGTCCGAGAACGGGGCTCGCCCGGTGAACTCGATGCCCATCATGATCATCCGCGCGACCCAGAGATAGATGATCTCGCGGGCCGTGACGAGCGCATCGGTCGGGTAGAACGCTCGAAGCTCGGGCGTGTCAGCCGGCCAGCCGAGCGTCGCGAACGGCCACAGCGCGCTCGAGAACCAGGTGTCGAGCACGTCCGGGTCCTGGCGCAGCGGCCCGTCGCAGGCGCCGCAGCGCTCCGGTGCGACCGCCGCGACGTAGGTCTCCTCGCAGGCGTCGCAGTAGTACACGGGCAGGCGGTGGCCCCACCACAGCTGCCGCGACAGGCACCAAGGACGGATCTCCTCCATCCAGCGCAGATAGACGCCGCCCCAGCGCTCCGGGAAGAAGCGCACGTCGCCGCGCTCGACGGCTTCGATCGCCGGCGCGGCGAGCTCGTCCATGCGCATGAACCACTGCAGCGAGACCAGCGGCTCGATGCGCTCGCCCGAGCGGTGCGAGAACGGGACCGCGTGGGTGTGGGGCTCACGCGCCCGCAGCAGCCCCTCCGCCTCGAGCGCCGCGACGACCGCGCGCTGCGCTTCGGCGACGCTCAGGCCGGCGAACGCCGGACCCGCCGACTCGCGCATGCGCCCGTCCTCGCCGATCACGGACAGGACCTCGAGCCCGTGGCGGCGGCCGAGCTCGAAGTCGTTGGGGTCGTGGCCCGGCGTGACCTTCAGCGCGCCAGTGCCGAAGTCGCGCTTGACGTACTCGTCGGCGATGATCGGCAGCCTCCGGCCGACCAGCGGCAGGATCAGCTCCTGCCCGACTAGGCCACGGTAGCGCTCATCGTCGGGGTGAACCGCGACGGCGACGTCGGCGAGCATCGTCTCCGGGCGCACCGTGGCGATCACGAGCTCGCCGCTGCCGTCGGCGAGCGGGTAGGCGATGCTGTACAGCGTGTCGGTCTCCTCGCGATCCTCGACCTCGAGGTCGGAGATCGC
>JBEKSK010000315.1:0-3361 GCA_049517155.1 Solirubrobacteraceae bacterium | reverse complement strand
CGTTGGTCCGTTCGGCACGATGGTCGTCGCCGGGTCGGGCAAGTACACGGACTTCGCCGTGTACTTCATCACCAGTGACCAGCCACCGAACTATGGCTGCAGCGCGACGAAGGTCACGACAATCCTCGGACCGTACCTGTGCACCGGTCTACCCAGCAACCAGAACGCCGACTGGCCGGCGCTGACAACGAAGGGCCCGCCGGTCGCGGGACCGGGCATCAGCCAGAGTCTGCTGGGCACCGTCAAGCGAGCGGGGATCGGCCTGCAGGTCACCTACGCCGGCCATCCTCTGTACCTGTTCGACCAAAAGCCCCTTCAGACCTCGGGCGTCGGCTGGGACGAGCCTGGCATTCCACCCGCCCATGGGCTCTGGTACCTGCTCTCACCGGCGGGGCTCCCGCTGCCGTGGTCCCAGATGCTCGCGACGACGACGGTCGGCACGCGGACGGTGCTCGGGGCGCTGATGGAGGACGGCGTCCTGCACACCTTCCCCGTCTACTCGCTCAGCACGGATACCCCCACGACCAGCACCTGCACCGGAGCCTGCGCGGCCACCTGGCCGCCGCTGCTCACCAGTGGCACCCCGGGGCTCATCGACGGGCTCTCGAACGCCAACGTGGGCACGCTGAAGCTCCCGGACGGAAGCGTCCAGGTGACCTACCGCGGCAAGCCGCTCTACCTGTACTCACGCGAGACAATCGCGAAGAACGCCACGGGCCCGGGGTCGCACGTCCTCGGCAACGGGGACGGACAGAAGACCCTCGCAGGCGGGACCTTCAGCCTCGTCACGCCGTAACGCTCACGCGCGCGGCCGGCCCCGGCAACCACCCCGGGGTCGGCCCCAGCCGCCGCACCGTGTGGCCGCGCCTGCTCGGCGCGCGGGCAGGGCAGCCTGGCGGCTTGGCTGCTAGACGAGGTCGAGGATGAGCGCGAGCGCTTCGTCGACGGCGCGTTGTTCGGGTGCAGTGAGTCGGCCGGCGAGGCTGTCGAGGCGTTCGACGTCGACGACGCGGACCTGCTCGACCAGGACGCGGGTGCTCCCGCCGGCGAGCTCGATCTCGGGGCGGAATGTCGCGGCGGCCGCGCTGCGTGAAGTGGGCGCAACGATGACGGTGGAGAGTCCGAGCAGCTGGTCGGCCTGGACGATGACGCCGTAGCGAGGGCCGCGCTGCTCGCGTCCGCGGGTGGCGGGTAGGCGGATGCGGTAGACCTCCCCGCGGGTCATTCTGGCCAGTCGCTGCTGACCGCGTCCATGTCGGCCATGACGGCTCGACGTTCACGCGTGTCGTGCGGGTCGGCGGCGAGTCGACGCACCTCGTCCGCGAGTGCCGAGCGTTGGCTGCGCCTGCGCCCGGCCTCGACCAGCGCCGTGCGGACCGCGTCGGACTCGTTGCGTCCCTCGCGCATCAGGAGTGATAGCGCGCTTTCGGAGGCCTCATCCAACCGTGCTCGAACCACTCTCGAAGCCACGGACCAACTGTAGCACATCTTGTGCTACGCGCGTTCCCCAGGCGCCGGCGCAACGCTCGGGTGCGCCGCCGCCCTCGTACGCCAACCTCGCAGCGGCGCCCGCCATAGGTAGGCGCCCGACTGAGCGTCTCGATCGCGTCGTCGCTGAACCCGAGCACCCGCGCGGCGTCGGCGGCAGGACGCGCCGCGCCGGCTGTGACCGACCATGTACGGGCGAGAGCGGTACCACTGAGCTCTCCGAGCTCAAGCTCGCAGCCACGCGGCGTAGCGGGCCGCGTCGCCTCATACTGCACGCGTTCGGAGCCGCGTCGCGTGCGGTCGGGCCGCTGGCCGGCGCCTTCACGCGATAGGCACACGCCAGTCCCCTGGTAGCTTGACGGTCGTGTCGCCTGCCAGCCGTTCCCGGCGAACGCGATGGGTGCCGGTGGTGGCGCTCGCCTTCATCGTCACGGTGGTGCTGGCCATCGCGTTGAGTGGCGGATCGTCACCGTCCATCGGTTATGACGTCTCCTTTCCGCAGTGCTCGGGTTCCTACCCGTCGAATCCGCTGTTCGGGATCGTCGGTGTCAATGGCGGGCTGGCGAACAAAGCAAACCCGTGTATCAGCGGCGAGCTGCCCTGGGCGCGCGACGCGCCGGGGCAGAAGCGGCCGAAGCAGCCGCCGGTGTCGCTGTACATCGACGCCGGTAACCCCGGCGGTCATCACGTTGCGGACTGGCCCAGCGTCGGCACCGCGCCGGCCTACGGTGCTTGTAACGGCCTGCTGACCAACTCCTGCTCCTACATCTATGGCGAGCAGCGCGCCACCCACTCCTACCAACTCGCTGCCGCGCTCGACCCGGCCGCGGCCAAGACCGCACCATGGTGGCTGGACGTCGAGCTGATGGCGAGCTGGGCCGGGACCTACCAGCTCAACATCGCCGCGCTGCAGGGCTTCATCGCCGGCTTGCACAACGCCGGGGCGACCGGACCGATCGGGATCTATTCCACCGGCGCCCAGTGGCAGGACATCACGGGGCTGACGGCGCAGACAACACCGACGGCCTTCAACGGCCCGCTGCCCGACTGGGTGGCCGGAACCGACGCAGCTCTCACGCAGGCGCGCCAGAACTGCACGAGCGGTGGCTTCACGGGCGTGGCGCCGACCCTTGCTCAGTACCGGATCGGTCAGCTCGACGCCGACCTGCGCTGTACTGGCACGCTCTGACCACATCCCTAACGCGGTTCAACGCGTCGCTCACGCAGCGGCTGCGCACGAGTGCCCGCCGGCGGAACCAGCCCGCGCCATGGCTGTTCCTCGTCGGGGCAAGCAACCGTAGCTCGCAAATCTGCCCATTTGCAGGGCCTTCGAATATGGAGCTAGGGGGACTCGAACCCCCGACCTCCTGGGTGCGATCCAGGCGCTCTCCCAACTGAGCTATAGCCCCGTGCGCGCGCCGGTCGGCGGTGCGCGCACGGAAGTCTAGATGGTGCCGACGCGTTAGGCTGTGGGCGATGGGCGATCTCGATGAGGCGATTCGCGAGCACCTGGAACTGAAGCGTCGGCGCGGAGCCGATCCGGCTGAGGTTGCAAGGGAGGAACACGAGGCACTGGCGCCGGTCACGCGCAGCCACGCGATCGTTGTGCCCGAGGGCCTCGACGCCGACGGCCTGGGCGGGGGCGGCCACGAAGGCAACGGCGGAGCGGGGCACGAGGCGGACCGCCCGGCGCACGACGACAGGGCGTCGCGGCGCGAAGTGCCTGCCGCCGATCCCCAGGCGCACGAGGATCTCGGGGACGCGACGCAGGAGTTTCGCGTCCTGCACGACGATCCCGACGACTGGCTCGGCGAAGACGACGAGGCGTAGCCTGCCGTCTAGTGCAGGCCGGGCTACGGCGTCGCGCCCGCCG
>JBEKSK010000314.1:0-3367 GCA_049517155.1 Solirubrobacteraceae bacterium | reverse complement strand
CACCTCGCTGCAGGTGAACTTCGACGAGTTCCTGTTCGGCAAGCCGTTGTTGACGGTCGAACTGCAGCACCTGCTCGGGCAGACTCGAGCCGTCCAGTGGTTCGAGTACCCGATGTGGGGTCTCTACATGACCCACTTCTTCATGGCGCTGGTTGTCGCAGGCGTCCTCTGGCGCTTCTCCTACGCGCGCTTCCGGCAGTTCCGCGCGCAGATCGTCGTCCTCAGCACGCTCGGCTTCGCGACCTACGTGCTCTACCCCGCGGCGCCGCCCTGGTATCTGGCCGACCGCCTGCACGAACTGCCGGAGATCTACCGCACGGTCTTCATAACCTGGGGCAAGCTCGGCCTGCACACCGCCGGCTCGATCAGCGACGGCGCGATCGATGGCAACGACCTCGGCAACCAGCTTGCCGCCGTCCCATCGATGCACGCGGCGATCTCGCTGTTCGTCGCCTGCTTCTTCTGGCGCGGCGCGCGGGCGTGGGTGCGGGTGCTGCTCGTCGTCTACGTACTGGGGATGGCGTTCATGCTCATCTACTCCGGCGAGCACTACTTCTTCGACATCGTGATCGGCTGGTCCTACACGGTGCTCGTGGTCGCCGGCACTGCGGCTCTGAGGCGCCATCGACGATCGCGCGCCGAAGCGGCGGCGGGGACCCGCGACCGCGGCGGCGAACCGGTGTCCGTGAGCCACTCTACCCCGGCCGGCGTCTGAGGCTGCGCAGCGCCCGCAGGCGCCTTCGCGCCCGCGTCGTCCGGCTGGCACTGCCGTCAGTACTCGAGCGTTCGCTGGAGGTCGCCGATCCGTTGCGCGATCGCCGTCATGCCAAGGTGCAGGTGCAGGAAGTGCTCAAGCGCGCCGGCGTAGGGCATCCAGAAGAGGAACACGTAAGCGCTGAAGGCGAGCGACACCACCCGCAGCCAGCGGGCTCGCGCGAGTGCCGCGAACGGCAGCAGCCACAAGATGTAGGAGGGCAGCATCCAGCTGAGGGTCAGCAGGAGCACGAGGATCGCGGCGCCCGACGCGGTGATCCAGCGACGCGTGCGCGCGGCCCACAGCGTCGAGCCGATGACCCCCACCACCAGGACAGCGGTGAACGCGTGTTGAAGGCCGGTCGTCTCACCGCCGACGCCCGCCACGTAGCCGATCAGGTTGGGGATGCCGGTCTGAACGACGAGGATGTCCTGCTGGGCGAGGTTCGGCAGGTTGAAACCGAACGCGAGCACGGTCGCCGCCCCCAGCACGGCCACGCCGAACAGCACGCCGAGAGCGAATCGCGCACGTCGGGGCGCGCCGAAGATCATCACCGGAACAAGGATCGCGGCCGAGGCCTTGATCGCCACGGCCGCCGACAGCGCGAAGCCCGCAGCGACCTCGAGCCAGGGCCCGGGCTCCCCGATCGGCAGCGGCCGCGGCGTGCCGTCGAGCCAGGCCACCACACGCCGCACCAGCGCCAGCGCGCCGGCCGGAGTCTCGCCGCCGATGCCGGCCGCGCCCGGCGCACGCAGGCCGACCCGTGCCGACTCGGCGAGCAGAAGCAGGTAAAGGCTCAGCACGATCAGAAAGACCATGAAGAAGTCGTTGTGATCGCCGCCCAGGCCCCAGACCAGCACCAGCGGGTTCAGGCCCACGAACACGGCCGCGCTCAGGGGGTTGCGTCCGAGCAGCTCAGCGCAACGCCACACCATCCAGACGATCCCGAGGCTGAGCAGCATCAGCACGATCTTGAATGCCCACAGGGCCCCAGCGACTCCGAGTGGCACGATCGCGAGCGTGAGCAGCGTGAACAGCGGACCGTAGGGACTCAGCAATCCGTGCCAGTTCGACAACAGGTAGGTCGGATCGCTCGCCGGCTCGAGCGCCGGAATAGTCGTGTACGGGTTGAGGCCGTGAACGACCTCCATCCGCGCGTAGTTGATGTAGTTGAAGATGTCCGTCAGCTGCATCGGCGGCGAGAGCATGAAGACGACGTGCACCAGCACGATGGCTCCCAACGCCCACTGCGGGCGCAGGCGAGGCGCCTCGAACACGGCGATCACGTAGCAGAGGCACATCGTGGCGACGATCGCCGTGAAGGCGACGTTGAGCCCGTGCGTGTCGAGCGTGAACCAGCTCGTCAACGGACCCAGCGGGCCGGCGAGCCAGCGCGGAAACGGGCCACGCTCCGCGATCGGGGAGAGCCAGCTCGGCCGCGCCGCGGCCAGCGACACGAGCATCAGGCTCGCCGCGACCATCAGCGCGAGCGCCGTGCCCGCCACTGCGCTAGCTACAGTCAGCTCGCGACCGTGGGCGCCACGCCACCGGCGCCGGGCGCGCGGCCTGACACGCGCACGTGGATGGGCATCACGCCGCAGCGGCAGCCCGGCGTGAGCCGGGGCGTCGGCGACCTCCGTCGCCAGTGTCGCTGTCACCTCGACGGCCACAGCAGAACACTAGTGGAGGGCGCCCGGATCCTGGATCCCTCATGCGGTCAGATCGGCGGCGCGTCAGGTGGGCAGCGAGATCGCCAGCGCCACGCTCCCGGGTCGGCGCACGGACACCGTCAGCCAGCCCGCCGCGGAGCGGCTGAGGGTCGCAGCGCCGTGCTGGACTCGCCAGGCGGGGGTGTAGTGCACGCGCAGGAGCAAGCGAGCCGCGCGGTCCGCGTGAAGCGTCATGTGGTCCCCGTCCGCGCTCAACAGCCGGCCTGGCCCGCTCAGGATGCCGCGGGCGCCGTGTACGGCATACACGCGCCAGTCGGCGTCGTGCCATACGAGCCGGAGCCCCCGCACCCCGCGGCGCACCAGATACGCCTCCACGTCGGCGGAGTAGTCGAGCCTCGCGTTCGACAGCGCGACGAAGCGAACGCCGTTCTCCAGCAGCCAGGCGCGGTAGGACGCGTCGTTCAGGCGGCCCGGGACGTAGAAGATCGGGTTGTTGGCGGTGTCGAGCTGGCGCTCCCAGCCGCGCGCCAGCGGGAACTGCAGCGCGACATAGACCGCCTCCCAGTGCAGCGCCGTGGGAACCACCTCGACGCGTCCGAGCGGGCGATCGGACCGGGCGAGAAACGCAAGCAGCGGCTGGTAGTAGGCGCGCGTGACGCCGACGTTGCCCTCCTGTCCGCGCAACGCGGCCGACGCCGGCACCCACTGTGCGAGCGCGATCGGAACGAAGGCGACAACCAGCAGCAGGCGGTAGCGTCGCGCCTTGGGCGCCAGGCACACGGCCAGCGCGACCCCGACGCTGATGCCGAGGCGCGTGATGTTGTTGCCCAGCGCGCTGGGGACGGCATAGGCAAAGACGATCGCTGCGACGTACAGCGCCGCGCCGAGCGCCACCGCGCGGTCGCGAACGACTGCCGCCACGGCGCCGATCGCGACAGCGCCG
>JBEKSK010000313.1:0-3371 GCA_049517155.1 Solirubrobacteraceae bacterium | reverse complement strand
TTCGCGGTCAGACAGCGCGACGCCGTGAACGGTCACGCGATCGTTCAGCCCGTTGAGCGCGATGGTGCGAGAAAGGAGCTCGCAGTTGCCGGGAACCGGTTCGATCGCGGTCACGTGCACAGCGCCGATCAAGGTGATCAGCGGCACGGTCGTTGTACCAATGTTCGCGCCGATCTCAAGCACCTCACGCCCAGCGATCGGATAGCCGGTAACGCGCTCGACCTGCCCGACGACATCGACTAGGTGCGCGAGTTCGTACGGCCCGCTCACATAGGTGCGGAGCGACACGACCAGGTCCTGAGTGGACAGCGCGTATCGCCCGCTCGGCCACGCCACCTCGACGGTCGGTTTCCGGGCGAGCCGGAACCTGGCTTCTCGGGTGAGCGCGCGGACCCGACCCCCGCGGTCAGGCCCAGTGACAAGTGCGCGGCTCTCTACAACCAAGCGGTCCCGCATCGGCCCACACCATAGCCGGGGTTGGCTCGGGCAGTCGTGCAACTCGGCCGCGGATTGTAGGGGACGGTGGTCTGCGGCCAAGAGCGTACTCAAGCAAAACACCGAGGCACAGCCCCCGCACTTGGCGTCCGAAGCTCATCGAACGAGTCCCAGCAGTTCGGCCTCGACGCGACGTCCGGCCACCTCCCAGGTCAGCTCCTCCGCGCGGGCCTTTCCCCCGCGGCCCAGTCTGCGTGCCAGCTCGGGGTCGCGCAGTACCGCCACGAGTGCGTCCGCCACGGCGAGGTGGTCGTCGGGATCGACAAGCAGACCGGTCTCGCCTCCTATGACGGCGTCCAGCGCGCCACCGGTCGCCCCGGCCACGACCGGCAGGCCGTACGCGTTGGCTTCGAGATACACGATTCCGAACCCCTCACCGGCGAAGCCGCCCGACGGCATCCGGCTGACCATGCAGAACACATCGGCGTCGGCCAGCTCACGGTCTCGCACCTCGTCGCTGACGGCACCGAGGAACTGCACGGACTCGCCGAGGTCCATCGTTCGCGCCCGCTCCTCCAGGGCGTGGCGGAGCGGCCCGTCGCCGACCACGCGCCAGCGAACGTCGGGCACCTCGACGCGAACGAGAGGGAGTGCGCGCAGGATCACGTCGTGGCCCTTGTAGCGGTCCTCGAGGCGGGAGATCGTCAGGATGGTCGGGGGTCCCGCGTTGCGTCGCTCGGCGTCGCTGCGGGCCGGCAGATCGACCCCGGGATTGATCAGCGCGACGCGGCCGGGGTTGGCGCCGGCGGACACCGCGAGGCCGCGGGTGTACGTGCTGACCGCCACGACGCGGTCAGCACGAGCGAGCGAGAAGCGAGCCAGGGCGGGCCGCGCGCCCACCTCCTTGGCGTGGACGTACTGCACGAAGGGGATTCCGAGGCGGCGGCGCATGAGCGCTGCGGCGGGGCCGGCGACGATGTGCATGCTGAGCACGACGTCGGGACGCTCGCGCATGCCGACCGTCGCGGCCATCGCGTTCAGTCCGGCGATGCTGAGGGACCTCGTTCCGAGCGTCGCCGGCGTTCGCACGATCCGGAACGGTTGTTCGCGGTCGAATGCCTTGGCGTCCGCGTGCCCGAGCGTCACGACGGTCGGCTCGAGCCCTCGCAGCGCCGTGACGACGCGATGGGTGAGGATTTGTATGCCGCCCTTGGCGGGGGGGAAATCTGGCGTGATCACGAGCACGCGAGGCAGTGGCGCCATCACCGGCGCCCTGCATAGCTGTCGAGCCACACGCCAAGCGCCATCACCGGCCACAGGACCGAGGACATCTCGGCGCCCGCGTCGTGAGCCTCGGCGGCGCGGCGCAGGAAGTCGCGGTCGACGAAGCCCTCGCCCGCCAGCGTGCCGTGGTCGATCTGGTCCGCAAGCAGCGGACGCAGCGGCCCGCGCAGCCACTCTGCCCCGGGAACCCGGAACGCCGTCTTGCGCCGCCGGCTGCCGCGCTGGGGCAGGTAGTGGCTCAGCGCGCCGCGCAGCAGACGCTTACCGCCGCCGGCGAGGTGCGTCGACGCGCGGACGCTGTTGGCGAACTCCGCCACCTCGCGGGCGAGATAGGGAGTCCGGATCTCAAGCGAGTTGAGCATCCCGGCCCGGTCGGCCTTGAACAGCACGTCCTCAGGCAGCCAGTGGCCCTGGTCGAGTTGCATGAAGGCGTCGGCGCCGAGCTCGCCGTCGAACCCCTCGAGCTGCGGCACGAAGGTGTCAAGCGCCGAGCGCGAGTTGGCGCGTGATCCGAGCGCCGCACCGTAGAGCCCGTCGCGGACGCTTCGCCGGTTCGCGGTGACCCAATCGAGGTGGCGCTCGAGCGTGGTCTGTGGCGCGAGCACGTCGGCGAGGCGCGACGCGTTCGCCCCGAGCGGCAGCGACACCAGCGTGCGCGCGGCCAGCGCCGCGTAGCGGTCGGGCAGCACCCGTTTGACCTGGGTGGAGCGAATCAGCCAGCGGTAGCGCGGGTAGCCGCCGAACAGCTCGTCGGCGCCCTCGCCGCCGACGACCACCGACACCTGCCGGTGGGCGAGCTCCGATACGGCGTGCAGCGGAATCACTGCCGGGTCGGCGAGTGGCTGGTCGAGCGCGCCGAGCACCGCTGGCACCCGTCGTGCGACGTCGGCCTCGCCGAGCACGAGCTCGTGATGCTCGGTTCCGAGTTGGTTGGCGGTCCAGCGCGCCTCGTCGAGCTCGGACACGTTGCCCACGTCGTAGCCGACCGTGAAGGTCTGCGGGCGGGTTGCGCTGTGAGCGCTGACGAGTGAGGCGATCAGGGCCGAGTCGACACCGCCGCTGAGAAAGATCCCGACCGGCACGTCGGACACCAGCGTGCCGGCCACGGAGCGCTCGAGCAGCCGGATCGTCTCGGCGGTCAGCTCCGCCTCGGACTCGCGGCTGGCTCGAACCGAGCGCCGGGCGGACCAGTAGCGGTGGTTCTCGACACGATCGGAGTCCGACTCCCAGCTCAGACGGTGACCGGGGGAGAGGTGCTCGATGCCCTCGACGATCGTGTCGGGGCCGGCCACGTAGCCGAGCACCATGTACACGTCCATGGCGTCCAGGTTCAGCTCGGGTTTGCGCTTGCTCGCGGCTACGAGCGCCGACAGCTCGGACGCGAAGGAGAGCCCCCGGTCGTGGCGCTGCACGAACAGCGGCTTCTCGCCGAAGCGGTCTCGCGCCAGCAGCAGACGGCCGCGCCGCTCGTCCCAGACCGCGAACGCGAACATGCCCTCCAGCGCGTGCACGAGGTCGTCCTCGTACTCCTCGTAGAGGTGCACGAGCGTTTCGGTGTCGGCACGCGATTTGAAGGTGTGACCACGGCCGCGCAGGCGTTCCTGCAGCGCCGGGCTGTTGTAGATCTCGCCGTTGAGGATCGCCCAGACGCT
>JBEKSK010000312.1:0-3371 GCA_049517155.1 Solirubrobacteraceae bacterium | reverse complement strand
TCTCGCCGCGCAGCGATCCCGGCGCGGCGCCGGCGGGCGAGCCGGAGGAGGACCTTTCCGCGCAGTCCGGCCTGATCGTCTTCACGAGTGGCACGACCGGCCCGCCCAAGGGCGTCGTGCTGGCGGCCGGCGCGATCGCCGCCAACCTCGATGCTCTCGCGGACGCGTGGGATTGGACCGCGCAGGACGTGGTTGTCCACGCGCTCCCGCTGTGTCACGTCCACGGCCTCGTGATCGCGACCTTCGGGGCCCTGCGCCGCGGCGGCGAGGTGCGGCACCTCGGCGAGTTCGTCCCCGACCGCCTCGCGGATGCCCTGGCCTGCGGTGCGACGATGCTGTTCGCGGTGCCGACGATGTATCGCCGGCTCGCCGACGCGGCTGAGCGCGACCCGGCGCTCGCGTCGGCGTTGCGCGCAGCTCGTCTGCTCGTGTCCGGCTCCGCGGCGCTCCCAGCGGCCGAGCATCGGCGCATCGAGGCTATCTGTGGCCAGCGGATCCTCGAGCGTTACGGGATGACCGAGACGTTGATGATCGCGTCGATGCATGTGCAGCGCGAGCGCCGGGCGGGTTATGTGGGTTGGCCGCTGGCCGGTGTGGGCCTGCGCGTGATCGACGACGACGGGGTCGACGTGGCGGCGGACGATGCGACGATCGGCGAGGTCATCGTCGCTGGATCGTCGCTGTTCGACGGCTACCTGAACGCGCCGGAGGCCACCGCGGCGGCGCTGCAAGGCGGCTGGTTTCGCACGGGCGACCTCGGCGTGCTCGGCGCCGACGGTGCTCTGCGCCTGCTCGGGCGGCGCAACAGCGATCTGATCAAGAGCGGCGGCTACCGTATCGGCGCCGGCGAGATCGAGGGGGCGCTGCTGGAGCACCCTGCGGTCGCCGAGGCCGCGGTGCTGGGCGTGCCCGACGATGATCTGGGGGAGCGGATCGTGGCGTGGGTCGTACGGTGCGACGGCGTCGAGCTGGCGGCCGCGGAGCTGATCGACCACGTGGCGCGGATGCTGACGCCGCACAAGCGCCCGCGGGAGGTGCGATTCGTCGACGCTCTGCCGCGCAATCTGCTCGGGAAGGTGCAGAAGCGGCTCCTGGAGGCGGCGCCACCGCAGGACCGAACAGGCCCCGGGCATGGCACCGGAGCGCTGGAGCTGCGCTGATACCCGATTTCGCCATTTTGCGGGTTTTCCGCACCACAGCCTCGAATTTTCCCCACCTGTCTGTACAGCCTGCTAGATTGCCGCCACACGCCGAATCCGTGGCAGAAGCCGCGGAACCGGGGAACCAAGTTGTGTTGGGGCGAATTTCGCGGTGAAACCGCGAGACGCGCTGCTCTTTCAGCGCGAGCCCGTCAGCTAACCCGGCAGGCTTCAGAGAGAGGTATCTGTGCGTCTGCGTCACGCCTGCGTTGTGGGGACTGCGCTGCTTGCATTCGGGGTCGCCGCCTCGGACGCCCTTGCGGACACGAGCCCCAGCGGGACAGCAGTCGGCGGTGCCACGGCGCCCGTGACGATCACGCCGGTCGGAGCGACGGGAGCGACCGGTTCGACCGGTTCGACCGGTTCGACCGGCTTCACCGGCGCCCTGACGGCGCCCACCACCGGCACAGTCACCACCCCGGCGGTGTACTCCGCCCCGCTCGCGCCGATCGTGCTTGCCAAGGGCCAGTCGCCGACCGCGGTCTACAGCGGCCCGGTCTTCGTCGAGACCGCCACCGGCGCGCTTGTCGTCTACACCCCGCAGACAGAGGTCGCGGACGTCAGCGGTGGGACGATCGCCGGCACGACGTCGATGGGCCTGCCGCACCTCGTGGTGCCGGGCTCGACGGCCGAGATCGTGCATGGGCTCGCAGCCGCCCCGGAGCAGGCCCCCGCCGTCGTTCAGCAGATCATCTGGGCGGCGAACAAGATCATCGGGCGCCCCTACGTCTACGGTGGCGGCCACGACGCCTCGTTCAAGTCCTTCGGGTATGACTGCTCGGGGACCGTCTCCTACGCGCTGCACGGCGGCTCGCTACTGCGCGCGCCGCTTGACTCGGGCCAGTTCGAGCGCTGGGGCAAGGCGGGCCAGGGCGCCTGGATGACGATCCTCACCAACGCCGGCCACGCCTACCTCGACATCGCCGGCCTGCGCCTTGACACAAGCTCCGAGGATGATCCGTCCGACCAGCAGGGGCCCCGCTGGCGCCCGCTGCGCCCGGCAAATCACGGCTTCGCCCTGCGCCACCCAGCCGGGCTCTAGCCGACTCCGTCGTTCGGGTCAGCCGCACCCCATGCGGGGCACAGGCACCCCATGCGGGGCACAGGCACCCCATGCGGGGCACAGGCACCCCATGCGGGGCACAGGCACCCCATGCGGGGCACAGGCACCCCATGCGGGGCACAGGCATGCGCGGACTCCCCGGGGGGCGGTTCCAGGGGGCGCATGCGCCCCCTGGCGAGACGGCGCATGCGCCGTCTCGCGGGAGGGTGCATGCACCCTCCCGGAACTTCAGTCGATCAGACGCTTGCGCAGGCGCCAGATCGCCAGGCGCCACATGAGCACCGCGAACAGCGCCAGCACGCCGGCATGAGCGAGGTCGGCGGGCGGGCGGGCGGGCGGGGCGGGGGCTTGTGATCTAACCTTCGCTGATCCAAGTCAAGGGGGCGTGATGTTTCGCCATGCAATCGTGGGAGTGGACGGCGGTCCGAGTGGTCGAGACGCCGTTGCCGTCGCCAAGCTGCTCGTCGCCGACGACGCGCGCCTCGTCCTCGCCCACGTCCACGAGCTCACACCGCTCCGCGGCGCGAGCGGCGCCTACGGCGTGGCCGAGAACGCCGAATCGCTCGCTCTGCTCGAAACCGAGCGCGACGCGACCGCCACCGACGCCGAACTGCTCACCGTGACCGCGTCCTCGGTCGGGCGCGGCCTGCACTACCTCGTGGAGAGCCAGAACGCCGACCTGCTGGCGGTCGGCTCCAGTTCGCTCAGCTTTGCCGGCCGGGTCCTGGTTGGGGACATCACGCGCGCCGCGCTCGCCGGCGCCCCGTGCGCCGTTGCCGTCGCCCCGCTCGAGTATGCGCAGGAGGCCGGGACGATGGCCACGGTCGGTGTGGGCTACGACGGCTCCCCGGAGAGCGAATCGGCACTCGCGTTCGCCCGCGAGCTCGTCGCACGTAACGGCGCGAGGCTGCGCGCGCTGCTGGTCGTCGAGCCTGCCCCCTACACGGCGATCATTCGCGGCGGCCGCGCCGAGGCCGCAGAGAAGGCGATCGCCGAAGCGAAGGAGGAGCTGGCCGGTCTGCAAGGGGTAGAGGGCGAGGTCGGGAGCGGCATCGCCGGCGAGGAACTCGCCGCGTTCGGTGCCGGGCTCGACCTGCTGATCGTCGGCT
>JBEKSK010000311.1:0-3425 GCA_049517155.1 Solirubrobacteraceae bacterium | reverse complement strand
AACTGGTCGATCGCTACAACGAGGTGTGCGCCGCCTTTGGCGACCCCGAGGCCGATATCGATGCGCTCTTGGCCGAGCAGGCCGACCTCCAGACCAAGATCGATGCCGCCGGCGCATGGGAGCTCGACCGGACCTTCGAGATCGCCATGGATGCGCTCCGCCTTCCGCCGGGCGACGCCGACGTCAGCACGCTCTCGGGAGGGGAACGACGGCGGGTCGCGCTCTGTCGTCTGCTCCTCTCCAAGCCCGATCTCCTCCTCCTGGACGAGCCGACCAACCATCTCGACGCCGAGTCCGTCGCCTGGCTCGAGCGCACGCTGCAGGTGTATCCCGGCACGGTCGTCGCCGTGACCCACGACCGCTACTTCCTCGACAACGTCGCCGGCTGGATCCTCGAGCTCGACCGCGGCCGCGGGATCCCCTACCGCGGCAACTACTCCGGCTGGCTCGAGCAGAAGCAGGCACGCCTGGCGCAGAACGAGAAGCAGGAGATCGCCCGCCAGCGAACGATCGCCGCCGAGCTGGAATGGGTGCGCACCAACCCCAAGGGCCGGCGCACAAAGTCCAAGGCGCGGCTGGCGAACTACGAGGCGCTGCTCGCCGCGGAGGGCGACGTCAAGCTCGACCAGGTTCAGATCCACATCCCGGCCGGCCCCCGCCTCGGGGATCTCGTGATCGAAGCCAGCGAGCTGCGCAAGGGATTCGGCGATCGGCTGCTGATCGAGAACCTCTCCTTCTCGCTGCCCCGCGGCGGCATCGTCGGCGTGATCGGGCCAAACGGCGCCGGCAAGACGACGCTGTTTCGCATGATCACGGGCGAGGAGCAGCCCGACTCGGGGACGCTGCGAATAGGCGACACGGTGGAGCTCGCCTACGTCGACCAGTCCCGCGACGCGCTCGATGACGCAAAGGGCGTGTGGGAGGAGATCTCAGGCGGCGCCGACCAGATCAAGGTTGGCGACGTGTGGGTCAACTCCCGCCAGTACGCGGCGTCATTCAACTTCCGCGGCTCCGACCAGCAGAAGAAGGTCGCCAAGCTCTCGGGCGGCGAGCGCAACCGCCTGCACCTCGCGAAGCTGCTGCGCGGCGGGGGCAACCTGCTGCTGCTCGACGAGCCGACCAACGACCTCGACGTGGACACGCTGCGCGCGCTCGAGGAGGCGCTGCTCTCGTTCGCCGGCTGCGCCGTGGTGATCTCCCACGATCGCTGGTTCCTGGACCGCGTCGCCACACACGTGCTCGCCTTCGAGGGCGACAGCCAGGTGACGTGGTTCGAGGGCAACTTCGAGGCCTACGAGGAGCACCGCCGGGAGCTGCTGGGGGCCGAGGCCGACCGGCCGAAGCGGATCAGCTACAAGCGGCTCGTGCGCTGAGGCTCGGTCGGCGGGTCGTGTTTCAGGCCCAACGTTCCCGGACGACTCAGCGGGCCTCGAGCAGCGAAGCGAGCTCCCAGCCGTCGGCCGCGACGGCGTCGGCGCCGTTCAGCTCCGATGCCGGGTGCGGTCCCGTCGCGACGGCGAGCACCGCCAGCCCGTCCGCACGCGCGCAGGCGATATCCAGCGGCGTGTCACCGATCACGATCGTGCCCGCGCGCGGGTGACCGCCGGCCCGGGCACGCGCGATCGCCGGCAGCTCATCGCGTGACTCGGCGTCGGATCCGAAGGCGCCCTGCCCGGGCGCGAAATGGCGGCCGATCCCCGCGCGCTCGAGCTTCAGGCGCGCGACCGGCTCGTAGTTGCCGGTCACCAGCGAGAGTGAGACATCGCAGCGCCGCTCGAGCCTCGCGAGCAACTCGCGCATCCCGGGCGCCACGCGGTCGGCGAGACTCGCCGGGCACAGCTGCGCGAAACGCTCGGCGCAGACCGCTCTGAAGTGCTCGAGGCCGGCGTCGAAGCGCTCCGCATCGACGCCGGCGAGCGCTGCCAGTTCGCGCGCGATCGCCGTGTCGGTACGGCCGGCGGCGCTGATCCGCTGCGGCGGCGGCGGCGTTTCGTAGACGCTCGCCAGCGCCTCGCGCAGCGCGGTGGCGTGCTCCGCGCTCGCGCGCAGGAGCAGCGTGCCGTCGATGTCGAACAGCAGAAGCATCCAACCATTCTCGGGCCTTCAGGCCCGCGGACGTTACTCGGATCCATAACAAGGCTCAGTAAACCTCCGCAATCTGCCGACAACAGAAGAGACGATGAAAATAGTTCGCGCCCGCGAGATCCGTGCACGGCTGCGTGTACGCCTCGCGTCGCGTGTGCGTTCGCAGCGCGGCGACACGCTGATCGAGGTGCTGATCGCCTCCCTGCTCGTCGCCATGATCGCGGCGGCCACCTTCACCGGCTATAGCGCCGTCGCACACGTCGCCGGCGGTGAGAACCAGCGTGCGCAGGCCAGCACGCTCGCCGAGGCCGACCAGGCCCGATTGCATGGCCTTACGCTCAACAGCCTCTCGAGCTCCGGCACCGGGCTCGGTGTGGGCAACACGAGCTACACGACGGCGCTCGACGGAACGATCTACACGATCACCTCCACCGCCGCCTTCGTGACCGGCGCCGGCGCGCCGTCGTGCACGTCCACCGCCGCCAGCACCGCAGATGAGGTCCAGATCCTCTCCACGGTCGTCTGGAACGCCGACGTCGCGGGCGGCGGACCGGTCGAGATCCACGGCCTCGTGACGCCACAGGAGGGCGGTGCGCTGATTGCGCGGGTGCTCAACACGAGCGGCAATCCGGTCTCGGGCGCGATGGTCTCGCTGAGCGGCGGTCCAACCTCGGCGAGCACGCTGACGACCGACGTCAACGGATGCGTCGAGTTCGCCGCGCTGAGCGGCGGTACCTACACCGTCGCGGCGACGGCGAGCGGGGTCACGGAGAGCGTCACCGCGCCGACCGTGGTGCCGACGCAGACCTCGGTCGCGACGCTCACCCCGGGCGGTCCCGGCAGCATCTCGGCCACGTTCACGACCAACTACAACGGGTCCAGTCACGCCTCGAGCGCCGACCAGGTCACCGCTTGGAACCAGTCCACGGCGCTCTACACGACCTTTGGCTCCCCCAGCACGCTGGGCTCCAACACCTACCTGCCCACCGTCAACTCGGGCGCCGTGCTCAACCCCGGCAACTACACGGCCTACGCCGGCACCTGCGCCGGCGACTACCCGGGCAGCGGCGGCTACCAGACGGCGGCCGTGACGACCAACACGACGCAGGCGGTGGTGCTGGCGCTGCCGGCGATGCTCGTCGACGTCTACGGAGCGACCCCGAGCGTCGAGACCGACGACCCGGCCAGCAGTTCGGTCGTCTACACGGGCAGCGGCTGGACGCACGCCACGGGGTCGGGGGCGACCGGCCAGTACGACAGCACCGACAGCTACGGGGCGACCACCGGCGCCTACGTCAAGTTCACCTTCACCGGCACGAGCATCCAGTGGATCGGGCCGA
>JBEKSK010000310.1:0-3436 GCA_049517155.1 Solirubrobacteraceae bacterium | reverse complement strand
GACGGGCAGCGTCACGCGGAGGCGCCCCGGCGCGGCGTTTCCTTGCCAAGCGTCGCTTGTCGGCGCATGATCCGCTGGTGCGGAGCGTCGTGGTCAGGGTGGTCGTGCTGCTGGCGCTGACGCCGCGTCTGGTTCATCGCGGCGGTTACGCCGCGTTTTGGATTGTGGCCTCGGGACACTCTGTCTGGGAGGACATCGCCTCAACGACACTGCCCGCCTCGACCGTGCGACAGGAGATCTGGCGCTACGACGGCCGGTCCGCCGGCGCCCACCGCCTCGCGAGCGCCGACGACCTCGAGGTGCTGACGCCTGCACTACAGCCGGACTCGGCTGCGCTATGGACGATCGCCAGCCCTCAATTCGGGCACGGGAGGTCATTCACGTGCACAGACCAGCAGATCGTCACGATCGACCCTCTGACCGGCCGCCAGACGATCGTCACCACGATCCGCCTTCCCGGCAGCCCGTGCGACCCCGAGCCAGGCGCTGGAAGCCTCCCCTACGGTGGCAACTCCCAGATGTTCACCGCCGGAGCGTTCTACTTCCTGGTCGACGGCTTGACCCAGGCGACGCTCCTGTACCGGGTAGCGCCGTAACACCGTCGCAGCGACCAACGCCAGCCAAAGGGAGGCCGCATCCGCGTGGCCGCTTCGGATTCTCCGTCGCGCCTGATCGACCGGCCGTGCGGCAAATTAGCCGCCGATGCCGGCAGCCGCGAATGCGTCATCGAGCGTTTGCGTCGAGGAGACCTCGGACACAGAGCCCGTTGGCGGGCCGGCGAGCACCTCGCCGAGCGCGGCGAAGAACTCGGTGAAGTGCGGCGTGTGGAAATGAGCGTAGAGACCATCAAGGCTCGCCCATTCCTCGACGAATATGAACGTATTCGGTGTCTCGATGGCCTCGTAGAGGACGTAGCTGTGGCAGGCGTCTTCGGCGCGCGATGGGGGCGTGACCGCATCCAGAAGCTCGAGCCAGCGCTCACGCGCCTCGGGTTTGATGGGTGCGCTCGCGTGCAGGATGATCATTATCTTCTCCTCCTCGTCGGCAGCTGTGATCCCTCGCGAGGCGGGTCGCCGTCCATCGAACGGCGCTTTCGCCGCGGCCCGCCCGGTGCCCGACTCTACCGTGCGAGCCTGAACCCACCACCGAGCGCGAGACCTCAAATTTCCCGTCGCACGAGCAAGCAGCTTTGAGATCGCCTCGCAGGAATCGTGTGCGACAACGCGGGCGACTGGTCGCGGTGAGTGCCGTTCAGATGACTTAGCTCCTGCCGAGTTCAAGCGCGACATCGATGGTGACATGCCAATCGGTGCCCGCGGCTACGTTGAGCCCGTAGTCACGGCGATCCACGGTGGTGGTCAGGGTGATTCCGAGCCGCTCCGCGGTGCTGCCGTCTGCCAGCGTGACCTCCAGCGGGCCACGGACGCTGCCCTCGACGGCGATCGGCAAGGTGGTGCCCTTGATTGTCAGCTCGCCGCTCGCGTGGACATTGCCGTCGCCATGCGTGTGGATGTCCTGCGAGCGGAAGTCGAGCGTCGGGTGCGAGGCAGCGTCGAAGAAGCCCTCACCGAGCAAGTGCTCCTTGAAGACCTCCGGGCCGCCCATATCGAGGTTCTCGACCGCGACGGATCCCGACAACACGCCGTCCTGGAGGCTGCCGCTAATCCCGTGAAAACCCGCCCGAAAAGTCGCCACCACGTTGTGGGTCACCGTGAAGGTCACCGTCGAGTGGGTGGCGTCGATTCGCCAGTTTCCGGTGGCCGGGACCGAGGCTGGGGTCGTGATGCTCATGAACGTGCTCCCAATAGATCGAGGGTGGTGGCGATGACCGACCTGCGTCGGTTGCGCATTGAATCATCCTGGCGGTGGTCGCTCTTTGGGTCGCCGGCCCTGGAGCGCGAGACTGGGCGCCTGCCGGCAAGCAGCCCGGTCACGCTGGCACGGCGCCCCGGGACGAAGACCTCCTCGAGCCGACGCCCGCCGCCTTCTCAGGATCGATCCGTGAGCCACCAGCTCGGCGCGAACCGCCTGAGCGAGCCGTCGCGCCGATCGCTCAGTGTCGCGGATCGCGTCCAGCCGCAACGCCGCGCAGCTCCATCGCGCGCGCTGCGCCCCTCCGCACCGATTTGCCCGCGCGCGGCATCTGACGGTCAAGTCGCCGAGGGCCGGTTAAGCAATCGGCTGTGGGGCGCCGATACAGAGTTCGTGGAGTCCGTCTGGCGGCGTCGCGCACGGATGGTTGGACTCTCTGCCGTCGCTTGTTTCTTGATCGGAGCGGGTGCTGCCGAGGGTAGTGGCCGCGCGACAGCGGGCGGCGCGTCGATCCCGTGGCCGTATCGCCATCTCGAACTCGGCCTCACCAGCGCTCCTGGCGGTGCCGCCGGCCTCGCGGCCGTCGCCCCGTTCGGCTTTCGCTACCAGTACCTGGCGGGAGGCGTCAACACGGGCCAAGACTGGACGCACTGGAACCCCAATGGCTCGTTCGTCAGCCTCTACATCGCGGAGTCCGAGGCGCAGCGCATCATCCCCGTCTTCTCCTATTACGAGATCCGCCAGTCGCAGCCCGGCGCCGGCATTGCCGACGAGGCGACCGCCGACCTCGACAACCTGGCCAATGTCGCGACGATGCGCAGCTACTACCTCACGCTCGAGCTGTTCTACAGGCGCGCCGCCGTGGCTAAGGGACCGGTCGTCCTGCAGATGGAGCCCGACCTGTTCGGATACATCGAGCAGCACTCCGGCCACGGCGATGCGTCAACCGTGCCCGCGGCGGTGGCGTCCACCGGGATCGGGGCGCTGCGCGGCCTGCCGAACACGGCCGCCGGCTTTGCGCAGGCAGTGCTCGTGCTGCGCGACCGCCTCGCCCCCCGGGTCATTGTTGGCTACCCGATCTCGATCTGGGGCACCGGCAAGGACATCCACCTCAGTCACCCCTCCTCCAGCGAGGTCGACCGGATGGCCACGGCGGCTGTCGCGTTCTACCGCTCGCTGCACGCGTCCTTCGACGTGACGTTCACGGAACTGACAGATCGCGACGCGGGCTACGCGGAGGTTGTCAACGGCGATGGGCCGGGCGCGTGGTGGGCGCCCGTCGATTTCAACCACGACATGCGTTTCCTGCGGGACTACCACGCGCGCATCCCGCTCCCGATCGTCATGTGGCAGATTCCGCTCGGCAACACGGTCTCCCCGATCGTTGACAACACCCCTTACCACTACAAGGACAACAAGGTGCAATGGCTGCTTGGGAGCGCAAGCGGCCCACATCTGCGAGCGTTCGTGAACGTCGGCGGCGCGGCGCTGCTGTTCGGCGGCGGCCAAGCGCAGGACACCGACGCCGGCGACGCGTCGGGCGACGGCCATGCCGACGACGGCGGCTACTTCGACGCCCGCGCCCGCGCCTATTACGCGGCCGGAGCACTGGCGCTGCCCGCCG
>JBEKSK010000309.1:0-3462 GCA_049517155.1 Solirubrobacteraceae bacterium | reverse complement strand
ACCTCGCTGCAGGGCACCGCGATCGCCGCGCGGGTCTCCTCGAGCGGCGGCCAGACGCTGGATCTCGCGGTGAGCCTGACGCTCAGCGACACCGGCACCGCGAGCGGCACGGTCCAGGTGACTCCAACCCAGTGAGCACGGCGAGCGTCGATATCGCGCTGCCGCGCCTGCTCACCGGCCTCTCGCAGCCCGGGATGGCCCGGCTGGCGCGCCACCTCGACGTCCACGGTTCGCTGCCGGCGCCGGCGGCGCTCGACGGCCCGGCGCTGATCGAACTGGCGGAGCGCGCGAAGCTGCGCGGTCGCGGTGGCGCCCGCTTCCCGGCGGCGATCAAGATGCGCGCCGTGCGGGCGAGCCGCGGTCGGGCGATCGTCGTCGCCAACGGCTGCGAGAGCGAGCCGATGAGCGCCAAGGACGCACTGCTGCTGGCTGAGGTGCCGCACCTGGTGCTCGACGGCGCGGCGCTCGCCGCGCGCGCGGTCGGGGCTGAGCATGTGATCGTCGCCTACGAGGGCCGCCGGGGCTCGGACTCGCGCCAGAGCCTCGAGCACGCGCTGAAGGAGCGTCGCGCTGCGGGCGTCGACTCGGTGCGCTTCGAGCTGTTCGCCGCGGCCGAGACCTTCCTGACCGGCCAGGAGACCTCGCTCGTGTCCCAGATCAACGGTGGGGAACCGCGTCCCACCTTCATCCCGCCACGGCCGACGCAGCGCGGCGTGCGACGGCGCCCGACGCTGGTCCAGAACGTCGAGACGCTCGCGCACCTGGCGCTGATCGCCCGCCACGGCGCCGGCTGGTACGGCGCCGTCGGGACCGACGACGAGCCCGGTTCGACGCTCGTGACCGTGCTCGGCGCCGTCAACGCCCCCGGCGTCTATGAGATCGAATGCGGGACCGCGCTCGAGTCGCTGCTCGCGGCCGCCGGCGGCTTGCGCGGCGCTATCGCCGGGCTGCTGATCGGTGGCTACTTCGGCTCGTGGCTCCCGGCCGGCGTGGTCGCCGAGCTCGCGGTCTGCGACGCGAGCCTCGCCCGCCATGACGCCGCGCTCGGCTGCGGCGTGCTGATCGCGTTGCCGTCGGGTGCCTGCCCGGTCGCCGAGACCGTCCGCGTCGCGATCTACCTGGCGACCGAGACCGCGAACCAGTGCGGGCCGTGCGTGCACGGCAGCGCGGCGATCGCCCGCACGCTGCACGCGATCGCCGAGGGCAGCGCCGCGCCCGGCGCGTTGGCCGACCTCGGCCGCTGGACCCAGAGCCTGCCGGGCCGCGGCGCATGCCACCTGCCCGACGGGCTCGCCCACTTCGTCTCGACCGCGCTGCGCACCTTCCCGGCCGCCTTCGACGACCATGCGCGCCACGGGCCCTGCGAGTCCTGCGGGGCGCCGGCGCTGCTGCACATCCCGGCGCCCTCGAGACCCCGGTGAAGCTGCGCGTGAACCCGATCAAATGCGACGCGCACGGCCTGTGCGCGGAGCTCCTGCCCGAGTGGATACGCCTTGACGAGTGGGGCTACCCGATCATCAACGAGGCGCAGATCCCGCGTGAGCTGGAAGCACACGCCCGCCGGGCGGCGGACGCCTGTCCGACGCTCGCGCTGCTGCTCACGCGCGACTGAGGGGAGGCCGCCGGGGCGGCGAGAACGACGAGGGCGCGACCGGCGTTCGCCGGCCGCGCCCCAGGAGGCGTCAGCTCTTCAATCCCTTGAGAGCGACCTACAGGCCGTTGACCGCCGTCGTGTCGGCTGCCGCCACGGCCTTGGGCAGCGGCGCGAACTGGAGCGAGCCGCCGACCCCCTTCGCCTGCTCGGCCGGAGTCAGGGCGAAGCCGATGAACTGCTTGAGCGTGGAGATGTTGGAGTCGTCCGGGCGCACGATCACGTAGGTGAACGTCGCCAGCGGGTACGCCGCCGCCTCGTTCTTCTGCAGCGCGGTCGGCTTCGCGCCCTTCTTCGGCTTGCTGTACGGGGGATCAACGATCGAGAGATCGCTGGCGATCGTCGTCGCGGTCGTCGATGAGAGGGTGCTGAGCGTCGGCACCTTCTTCAGCAGTCCCGCGGCAGCGGAGAGGTTCGGTTCATAGGGGTACTCGAACTTCCCGGCGCTGTTCTCGATCCCCACCGCCTTGAGCCCGGCCTGGCGGATGTAGAACCACGAGTTGTTGCCGATCGCCCCTTGTGTCGAGGCCACGACCTGGGCGACGCCGCTGTTGCCCTTGGCGCCCGTGCCCGTGGGGTATGACACCGACGTGCCGGCTCCGACCTTGCTCGCCCAGGCGGAGCTGACCTTCGAGAGGAAGGTCGTGAACACGTAGGTGTCGCCGGAGCTGTCGTTGCGCCAAACCGGCGTGATCTTCTCGTCCGGGAGCGTCTCGCCCTTGTTGAGGGCCACGATCTGCGGCGCGTTCCAGGTGGTGATCGTGCCGAGGAAGATGTCGGCGATGACCGCCCCGGAGAGGTTGAGGTGGCTGACGCCGGAGAGGTTGTAGTCAAGTCCGGTGGCCGACAGCGCCCACGGGATCTCGATGCACCCGGAGCAGGCCGCTTCCTGCGCGTCGGTGAGCGGCGCGTCGGAGGCGCCGAAGTCGACCGTCTTGCCGCTGATGTCGGTGACGCCGGTCCCCGAGCCAACCGCGCCATAGGTCACCTGCGTGCCGTACTTGGCCTGAAAGTCGGGGTCGAACACGTTCTCGACGAACGGAGCGACTAGCGTCGACCCCGCGCCTGTCAGGGTGGTGCCGGCGACGGCGCTGCTCGCGCTCGTGCCGAGCGTTCCCGCGCTGACCGCTGCGAGCAGCGCGAGCATGGGGATGAAACGCTTGATACGCAAATTGCCTCCTATTGAATTGCGGTTGCGGAGAGCATCACCCCCGCTGCAAGGCGAGCGGTTACGGAGCCGTGAACCGGCTGTTATCAACTTGTGAACAGCGCGAAAGTAGGGTCATTCGTGTGGTTAGGCTGAGGGCGTGAGCACCGCAGCCCCCGCCGTGACCCCGCTTTCGCCCACCCGCCGCCTTGCGGATCGCCTCGGCGACCGCGTGCTCGTCGGCCTCACGATCCTGGCGTCGCTTGCGGCAATCGTGATCCTCGTGCTGATCGTCGTCAAGCTCGTCTCTGGCGCGAGTGCTGCGATCTCGCGGTTCGGGCTCGCGTTCCTTTGGCATTCGACCTGGAACCCCGCAAGCTCGGCGGGCGTCGCCCACGCAAACGTGTTCGGGGCCGGCACGCTGATCTTCGGCACGGCGGTCACCTCGACGATCGGACTGGCGATCGCGGGGCCGCTCGGGATCGCGATCGGGGTCTACCTGAGCCTGCTTGCACCGGGCCGGGCCGGGGCCGTGATCAGCCCGCTGGTCGAGCTGCTCGCCGCCATCCCGTCCGTGATCGTCGGCTTCTGGGGGCTCATCTTCCTGGGCCCGTTCCTGAAGAACACGATCGAGCCGGCGCTCCACGACGTGCTGGGCTTCATC
>JBEKSK010000308.1:0-3473 GCA_049517155.1 Solirubrobacteraceae bacterium | reverse complement strand
CGGGCCGCCACACCCGGTGGGTCTCCTCTCCGGCCGTCGAGAGTGTGAGCTCCTGCACGGTGTCTCGGATCACTGCGCGTCCCCGCGTGCCGTTGATCTCGATGTACTGAGTGTCGGGGTAGGCGTAGGAGGAGTCGTAGCTGCCGACGAGGCTCCCGAGCGCGCGGCTCGCGAACGCCACGGCGATCACCACCGTGTTGTAGGTGGTCTCGTCGGTCTTGTTGGTCATCTCGGCCATGACCGAGGAGATGGGCCCGGCGAGGTGCTCGAGCATGTCAAAGCCGTGGCATTGGGTCTCGATGAGATTTCTATGCGGGCTGTCGCCCGGGTTGGCTTCGCCCCCGAAGCGCCAGGTTACGTGGACGATCTCGCCCAGTTCACCGGACGCGATCGCCGCGTGGGCGCGCTGGACCGCCTCGGCGTAGCGGTGATTGAAGTTGATCGCGAAGAACAGGCCGCGACGCGCCGCCTCGTCGATCAACTGGTCGGCCTCGTCGAGGTTGAAGACGAGCGGCTTCTCGACCAGCAGCGCCACGTCGTGGCGGATCAGCTCAAGCGTCGGCTCGAAGTGACCCTCGTTCGGCAGGCTGACGGTGACAAGGTCCGGCCGGGCCTGCGCCAGCATCTGCTCGAGGTCGGTGTAGGCGGTCGTGCCGTAGGCCGCGGCGCGGCGCGCGACGCGGTCGGGCGTGCGTCCCACGATTGCCACGAGCTCGGTGTCGGGGCGAGCGGCGAAGATCCGAGCGTGCTGCTCGCCCCAGCCGCCGGCGCCGACCACCGCAACCCGCAGAGGGGCGCTCATGCCGGCTCACCCACGACGACGACCTTGCCCGTCTCGCCGGCCAGGAAGAGATCGAACGCCTCGGCGATCTGGCTGCGAGGCATCTGGTGGGTGATGATCTGGCCGAAGTACTCGCGGTTGGCCAGCAGCAGCGCGAGGTTGTCCGCCATCTCGCTGTAGCGGAAGTACTCGCTGCCCATGACGGCGCGCTCGGTCGCGATCAGGTCGGGCGAGACGGTGAGGCTCAGGCCCTCACCGTGTCCGACGCAGGCCAGGACCCCGCGTTTGCCCAGCAGCCCGATGATGCTCTCGCGGACCGACGTTTTGCCGGTCGAGTCGACGGCGGCGTCGATGTCTCCCAGCTCGGCGAGGGCATCCGGCTGGCGGACGTCGACCGGGATCCCTCCCAGCGATTCGGCAAACCGCAGACGCCAGGGCGAGATATCGCTGATGTAGACGGGAAAGTCGGAGCCAAAGCGCGTTTTCGCCATCGCCAGGATGCCGAGACCGATCGGCCCGGCGCCGGCGCAGAAAAGGCTCTCCACGTCCTCGCGGATGCGCGCGATGCGCCCCAGCGCGTGGCCACCGGTTCCCATGACGTCCAGCAGCAGGGTTGCCTCTGGCGCGGAAAGATCATCGGGGACCGGGAAGAAGTTGCTCTCATGGACCAGCTCGAAGGGCCCGTAGCCGCCGTCAGCGGTGAAGCCCATGTCGTTGCGCTTGGCGAGGCACTGGTTCGTGTGGCCGGCCCGGCAACTGCGGCAGCTGCCGCAGTAATCCATCAGGAACACCGCCCCGCGCGCGCCCGCGGAGGTACGCGTGCCCTCCCCGATGGCGATCACCGTTCCCGCCGCCTCGTGGCCGGGGACGCATTCGGATCCCGCGTAGTACTGCTCCCGATCCGTCCCGCAAATGGCGTTCGCTTCGACCGAGAGCAGGAGCTGCCCTGGGCCCGGGTCCGGATATTCACGGTCGGCGAACTCGATCTTCCCTTCGCCGACGAACCGCGGCGCGCTGGCATGGCGTGGCATTGATTCCTCCGCTGATTGCCGAGTCCCGACCAGGGCCGACCGCCGGTCCCCGCGTGTCGGAAACATGTTTCCGACAACAGGATAGCGGCAGGTGCGCCCGCTTGCCGGCTCGGCTACGCGGGAGGCGCGTCAGCCCGCGGTTCGTTGAACGATCTCCGCGAGTTGGCCGAAGCCGCGGCCCCCGGGCTCAGCGGTATTCGGGGTTTGGGTGATCAGGCTGTTCGAGGTTCCAGTCGTGGGTGGAGTTGCCGTAGGCGGGAATCCCGCCGTGGTCCTTGAGCATGCGGGCCAGGTGCAGCATGTTCCAGGTCATGAAGACCGTGTTGCGCGTGGTCCAGGCGTTCTGCTGTCCGCCGCTTCCTTCGTCGAGGTAGGACGGGCCCGGGCCTGCCTCCCCGGTCCAGTAGCTGTCTGACTGTGGGGGGATCGTCAGGCCGATGTGCTGTAGCGCGTAGAGGACCTGAGCGCTGACGTGCTTGCCGCCGTCTTCATTGCCGGTCGTGAGGACACCTCCGACCTTGCCGTAGTAGGCCCACTGGCCTTGCTCGTTGACCTCGCTCGAGTACGCGTATAGCCGCTCGATGATCATCCGTGTCTGAGAACTCTGGTCCCCGAGCCAGATCGGGCCGGCGAGCACGATGATGTCAGCCGGCTCGACAAGCGACCGGTAAATCTCGGGAAACTCGTCTTCGTCGTAGCCGTGCTCTCGCATATCCGGCCACAGTCCCGGGGGAATCGTGCGATCGACCGTGCGCACCTCGTCGCAGCGCACGCCGAGCGTGGCGAAGATCGCGCGAGGGATCGCCAGCAGCCCGTCTGTGTGGCTGCGCTCAGGCGAGCGCTTGGTCGTTCCATTGAAGACGACAACACGCAGGTCGTGATAGTGCTCGGGCGCGCGCTTGGCCTGAGCTTCGATGAAGACTGTGATCGCTTCGGGGATCGGCATCGGGCGTAGGGTCCTCTCGTGGTTGTCAGACAAACTCGGGATCGGCGACCTTGATCGTGCCAGGCCTACGCCTGGCTCATGGCTGTTGGGTGGTGAGCGCGTGGATTCTGCTGTCGAGGAAGCGGCGTTCGGAGGGGTTGTCGGTCAGCGCGATCGCTGCCCTGTAGGCGTCCTCGGCCTCGATGCGGCGGTTGAGGCGTCGGAGCAGGTCGGCGCGGATCGCGTGGTAGCGCTGGTAGCGGTCGAGGTCCAAGTCGTCGAGCAGCCGGAGCGCGGCACCGGGGCCGCTGACCTCGGCGACGGCGACTGCCCTGTTGAGCGCGACCACGGGAGACGGGTTGACCGCCTGGAGCTGGTCGTAGAGCGTGAGGATCTGCGGCCAGTCGGTCTGCTCGTAGGTGTCCGCGTCGGCGTGGACCGCGTTGATTGCCGCCTGGATCTGGTAGGGGCCGGGGAGGTTCGCGCGCAGGCACCGCCGGACGAGCGACTGGCCCTGGCTGATGAGCTCGCGGTCCCACAGCGAGCGGTTTTGGTCTGCCAGTAGCACGAGATCGCCGGACGGGGTCACTCGCGCCCGTCGGCGCGCGTGCGCGAGCAGCATCAGCGCAAGCAGTCCTTCCGCCTCGTGCTCGTCCGGCATCAGCGCGCCGACCAGATGTGCGAGCCGGATCGCCTCCTCGCACAACTCGACGCGCAGATTCCCCTCCGCCGCGTT
>JBEKSK010000307.1:0-3497 GCA_049517155.1 Solirubrobacteraceae bacterium | reverse complement strand
TAGACACCGACCCGAACAGCATCCAGTGGGGCTACACCCTGGGCGGCGTCACCTTCACCCCGCGCACCGCCGTCGGCATCGACGCCCACGGCAACGCGATGTTCGTCGTCGCGTCGGAGGCGACGGTGATCTCGCTCGCCCAGATCCTTCAGCACGTCGGGGCGGTTCGCGGGATGGAGTTCGACATCAACCCCGAATGGCACACAATGATCACCTACTCTCACAAGAACGGCCTCGGGCCGACGATGGTCGAGCCCCAGCCCCAGCAGTCCCCCGACCGCTACCTCACCCCCGACGACCGCGACTTCATGGCTGTGTTCTCGAAGCTGCCCGGGCCGGTCACCGTCCCCTTCAAGTAGTCGGTCGACGAAGACGCACCTCGGCGCGCGGGGCAGCGCAACCGGCACCGGAGCGTGCCGCTATCACGCGGGACCAGTCGCGGGTGCCTTGCGAGCCGGCCATCGGCTGTGGCTGTCGTCGGGGAAGGCAGGCCACTCGATCCTGGGCGTTGAGGGGTTCTTATCGGTCATGACGGAATCTGGGACTCTCTCGGACGTGGCCGTCAACGACGGACTCCTTGGCGCGAGGGCCGGGTGGTGGAATCGTCGGCCGCGTCGGTCTGCGCGCCTCGTCGCTGTCGCCGCGTTTGCTGCAGCGATCGGGGCGCTCGGAGGCTATGCGGTACGCGATCGCTCGGCGACAGTGACGGTTCGCGTGGGCGAGGCTGACTCGACGCCCTACCAGATCGGCATCGCCTCCAAGGGATGGGCGTATGCAGTCCCACTGCACGTGTCCTGGCGCGACCTCGAGGGAACCTGGCACGACGACAGTAGTCGGCCGGCGTGCCTGCCTCCGACCGGCCAAATCGAGAGTGTCGTGTTCGGTACGGTGAACGTCACTGGTCCTGGCGGGCTGTCGTGGCGGCAAGTGGTCTGGATTGACTGCGGCGCCAGCGCAGCCCCTTAGCTTGGTCACACCGCTCACGCCATCACTCAAGATCAGTCACCGACTGGCGCTGGGGTCGAGCGTGGAGCCGGCTGCTTACCGTGGCCCACTGGGCTCGGGGATGCCGAGCTGTCTGCAGATACCGCGCGCTGTCGGACCTTTGATCTCACGGTGGCGAGGCACCGTCGTGCGATATCCAGAAGCGCCGTTCTCCCAGAGCTCGTGCGCAGCGGCTTGACGAACCAGCGAGCAACCATGAGCGGCGAGATGCCGCTCGAGGTCGCGCTTCTTCACGCAGCGATCTCGACAGCCTCGACGAGCGCCCACCCCGTCTGCGGAATGGCTTCGCCGCGCGCGCGCCGCTCCTCAAGCACAAGGGCGATCGCGTCCCTGACCATCACGCGCGCCTCCTCGAGGCCCGAGCCCTGCGTGTGGACCTCCGGGAGCTCCGGGACGTGCGCGTAGACCCAGCCCTCGCCAGCGTCTTCGTAGACCACATTGAAGGTGAGAGCACTCACGCCTTCAGGGTAGCGGCTCGCAGCAACACATCTCGCGCTGCAAACGCGCCACGGACGCTACGGGCGAGTGCCGCAAAGCGCGACGAGCAGGCGCTAGAAGCTGACGGTCGACCAGTGGTGGCCGCCGTCGTAGGTCATCAGCATCGAGGTGGAGGTCGCGCCGCTGTGGGCGCTGAGGATCGCGACACCCTGGGTGGGGCTCGTGAAGCCGATGAAGAGCGGGTCGCCGGACGCGACAACGCTCCAGTGCGCGCCACCGTCGAAGGTGGCGACCATCTGCGAGCGGCCGCTCGGTGGCTCGAAGCGTCCGAGCACGACGGTCTGCGGCGCCGCCGACGCGATCGGCCCGCCGCCCGCCGCCGGATCGCCGGCGTCCTGGCGGGCGATTTCGGGCCCGGCCGTGAAGCTCAGGCCACCGTCGGCCGACGTGTAGAGCCAGCTCGAGCCGGCGACCGCGCCGGGCGGGGCTTGCGCCGTCGGGATCGACACGTAGCCGCCGATTACGCAGACGGCGGCGAGGCTGGTGGCGCTCGACGCAGCGGGGATGGCGAAGCTGTCGCCGACGCTCGCGCAGGGCGGCGTCCAGGTCACCCAGTGCCCGCCGTCCAGGCGCGCGCTGCCGTCAGTGCCGCGATCGTTGCCCTCGACCAGCCAGCCGGCGCCGCCGGCGAAGACGAACTGCCCGGTCGGCTGTGCGCCGCCCGCCGGGCCGTGCAGCGGCGGCGTCGCCATGAACGTCCACTCGTCGCGTCCGGCCGGCGTGTGTTCGACCGTGACCTGCCCCACCCCGGTGGCGCGCATCAGGTAGGCGCTGCCGCCGGCCGCTTCGAGGTCGTAGATCGAGTCCCCATGCGGGAGGTCGCTCGCGAGCTGCGGGGCCCAGTGCGCGCCGCCGTCGTGCGTGGACCAGAGGATCGGGCGCAGGCCGTAGAAGGCGAAGTTCGACTGGCGATAGGAGAAGGGAACCCCTCCGTAGATCCAGCCGTCGCGCGCATCGGCGAAGCGGACGCTCAGCGCCGTGGCCGGCGCCTCGAGGCTGGCAAAGCGCCGATCGGAGAGCGCTAGCAGCGCCGCCGGGAGCGGTCGCGCGGTCCACACGCGACCGCGGTCGATGGTCTCACGCAACCCGAGGCAGCGCCCCGTGACGCACGGCGCCGTGCCGAGCGCCCAACCCTGCGCCAGCGACACGAACGAGACCGACTCCGGCTCGAACGGGGCGCCGGCCGCGAGCCCACCCGACGCGCCCGCGGCCAGGGCGCCGCACACCGCGAGCGCGGCCAGCGACGGCCACCACCCCCCCGTCAAGGCCCTCCAGTCCATCGCTCAATCCTGACACAGCCAGCCGCGCCATCTCGCCTCAAACCATGACCGCAGCCACGCTGTCGCAACGCGCTATGAGCAACAGCCTGACCGGCGCCGCGCGTGTGGCCTGACTTTCACCCAGCCTTTCAACCACGGCCCCGAAAACGCGAAACGCCCCAGAAACACTGGGGCCTTTCGATACCGCTACCGGGATTCGAACCCGGGTTTCCGCCGTGAGAGGGCGGCGTCCTAGTCCCCTAGACGATAGCGGCGCGGGACCGGGGCCGGAGGCTAGCAGAGCCCCCGTCCGCCGCTCGCGATCGCTCGTGCGATATCGTCGCCCGCTGCTCGCGGATGTGGCGGAATTGGTAGACGCGCACGGTTCAGGTCCGTGTGGAGGTAACTCTGTGGAGGTTCGAGTCCTCTCATCCGCATCGATAAAGGCCCTGTAAAGCAGGGCTTCTATAGCCTTTGGTGGTTGGTGGCGCCGTCAGGCGCTAATGTTCGGATTGTTGTCACTGACAAATCCGAACATTTTTCCGAACATCTGGGACGCCCTGTTCGGACCTGCCGGGGTGGTTCGATGAGCTGCAGCATGGCCAAGGGTGGCTGGGAGGTTCGCTGGCGCGACTCCGATGGCCAGCAGCGTTCGCGGCGCTTCAAGACCGAGGAGGCAGCGCGTGAGTTCGACGGGGCCCTGCACGAGCACGAGCCGCTCGAACGCGGCAGCCG
>JBEKSK010000306.1:0-3500 GCA_049517155.1 Solirubrobacteraceae bacterium | reverse complement strand
AACAAAACAAGCAGAACAAGGAAAACGACAAAACCACACGACACTTTTCTAAAATCGACTCGAATTGCAGTGTAGCAGCGCACACGGGAGAGCGCTGCATCCCGTTCGCCGGGCACGCGATCGCCGACGGCGTCAGCGCCCAGGCGAACATCATGCGCAGCCCGCGGGTGTGGCCTGAGATGCTCGAGGCGTTCCAGTCCAGCGGCGGAGCGCTGGCCGAGCGGCTACTCGCCGCGTTGGACGCCGGCGAGGCGGCGGGAGGCGACGCCCGCGGGCGCCAGTCCGCGGCGATCCTCGTCGTCCCGGGCAGCGGCGAGGCGTGGGAGAGCGCCGTCAACCTGCGCGTCGAGGACCATCCCGAGCCGCTGCACGAGCTGCGCCGCCTCGTGGCGGTGCACTCGGCCTACCTCGTCGCGGCGCAGGGCGACCGGCTGATCGGCGAGGGCCGGCCCGACGCGGCGGCCGAGCGCTACCAGCGCGCAAGCGAGCTGGCTGCGGGCAACCACGAGCTGCTGTTTTGGTCGGGACTCGGCGCCCTGCACAGCGGGCGCATCGAGCAGGGCGCGGCTCAGCTGCGCGAGGCGATCGCGCTTCACGGCGAATGGGCCGATCTGCTCGAGGTCCTGGGCGAGGACGTCGCACCGGGAGCGACGCTTGCCCGCGCGGTTCTCGCCCGGGGGGCGACGGGGAACGCCGGGAGCTGAGGCTCAAACGCGGCGATCGCAGGCGAGCGGCTGCGCGATCGCCACACAGCCGGCGCTGGGGCACGCGTGGAGGGCGGTCGCCGCGCTGCCGACGACCTCGCCGCGCCCACGCCGGCGCGACCACCGGTAGGTCGGTGCCAGCACGCCCGCTCAGCCGAGGATTCGCTGGTACTCCATTGCCGTCCAGGCGGGGCGGAAGCCGAGCCGCGCGTAGAGCTGCTTCGGCCGACCCTCGTCATCAGCACAGATCCACAGGTCGCGGACGCCTTGGCAGGCCGCGATCGCAGCCTTGGTGACAGCGGCTCCTCGCCCCGATCCACGATGGTCCGGATCGACGTAGACGTGGGTGATCTCGGCCGACTCGCCCGCGAAACGCAGCTGCGCGAAGCCCACCGGTCGCTCGTCCTCAAGGAGGGCCAGAACCCGCACTTCGAAGCGCTGCGCAATCGCTCGCGCGTCGGCGAGGAAGCGGGCATCCTCCTCGGGCAACTCCTCCCGGTGCCAGGCGAGACGCAGCTCCGCCACGGCGTCGTATGGGACCTCCTCCACCGTCGCCGGCGCCTCGGTTGCGGGCGACGGCGGCTGCACGTGGCGCATCCACGCCAGCCGCATCGACGTCCAGCCCGCCGCCGCCAAGGCGGCCCGAAGCGGCTCGGCCGCGGCAATCACGTCAAAGTCCACGCGGCGGTGGGCGAGCCCGGCGAGTGCCTCGTTGGCAAATGCCTCAAGCGCCGCGACGCCCAGTGGGTAATCGTCTTCGACGCGCACCAGGTTGAAATCGTAGAAGTGTGGGTGGAGCGAAGATCGCAGGACGGTGCCATGTGCCCAGGGGCTGACGAGGTCACAAACGGCGGCCTGTTCGGCGTGATGCCAGGCGCGCGCGCGTGAGCCCACCTGGCGGGAGTCCGGTTGCGTCGAGGGCACAGCGGCAGGGTACGCCGGGTCGCTCGCAGGCCGCGGTGAAGCCCGCGGCGCCCGTCCGCCCGCCGTGAAGAGGAGCGTGCTCAGCCGGCCGCGAGCGCGAAGCGACGATGCACGACCCAGCGCTCGTCGCTGCGCAGCGCCATCAGCCAGGCCTCGCGGGCGGCGGCCCGCAGCGGAAGGTGACGCTCGAGCGCAGCTCGCACCTCGTGGAAGTCCGCGGCGCCCACGGCGAGTGTGAGATGGGGGATGATCTCGCGATGAGCCCCGCCGTAGGGCGGTTGGCCCGGCCAGCGGCGCCACACGGCCTGCGTGAGCTCGACGAATGGCCCGGGAGGATCCGGCTCGAGGTACAGCGCATGCTCGAAGCGGGCGACGCGCGCGAGTTCGAACTCGATCGGCGCGGTCGCGGCGAACAGCTCGCCGAGCGCACTGAGGTCATCGCGCGTCAGCGCCCCGCGCTCGATGAAGGGGCCCAGCACGGTGATGTGCGCCGGCATCCCAGCCCGCGCGCTCGGATCGAAGCTCGCGCGATGCGCGCCCACGAAGGGCTCGGCTGCCGGTACCGGCAGGATCAGATGAGTCTCGCTCACGAGCGCGGATCCGGTGGCGCCGATACTGATGTCCCGCCCCACGCCTCGGGAGCGACATCCGTGAGTGTCTGCGAGAACGTCCAGCGGTGGCCGCCCGGATCCTCGGCGCTGTACTGGCGTTCGCCGTACTCGAAATCCCTCGGCTCGGCGATGATGCGCGCGCCGTGTGCCCTCGCACGCTCACAGTGGGCGTTCGCGTCGTCCACACGCACGATCACCGAGTGGCTGGCCTCGCCCGGCCGCGGCGACCGGCGATCGCCCCGCGCGTCACCGATGATGACCGCGCCGTCA
The DNA here is from genome assembly GCA_049517155.1 of Solirubrobacteraceae bacterium. Lineage (GTDB taxonomy): Bacteria > Actinomycetota > Thermoleophilia > Solirubrobacterales > Solirubrobacteraceae > Palsa-513. The sequence goes on along the minus strand of JBEKSK010000306.1, from coordinate 991 downwards.
CCGACGCTCAGTTGCGAGCGGTGGTCCTCGCCGATCCTGACCCGCTCGGCGAAGCCGAATGCGGCGCCGAGCCAGTCGACCGCGGCGCGCACGTCGGGATAGACGAGCACGGGGATCACGGTGGCCTGCGGGATCGAGCGGTTGGACTTCATCACAGCTCCGCAGCTTAGGTCCATCCAGGTTCAGAGGGGTCCGCGGAGGAGAAGCGCGGCAGCGCCGCAGCTATCTTGCGGCTGTGCCCGATGGCGAGATCTCGATCGACGACCCGCGCGCGGTGGACGTCCGCGAGTTGCTCGCGCGGCACCTCGCCTTCGCCAGCTCCAACAGTCCGCCAGAGGACGTCCATGCCCTCGATGTGGAGAGCCTGCTCGATCCCGCCGTCAGGTTCTTCAGCTTCCGCCTCGAGGGTGAGCTGCTCGCGGTCGCTGCGCTGAGGGGGCTCGATGCCCGCCACGCGGAGCTGAAGTCGATGCATACCGCCGAAGCTGCGCGCGGGCGCGGGATCGGCCGAGCGATGGTCGAGCACCTGCTCGCGCTCGCCCGCGACCGCGGCTTTGAGCGCGTCAGCCTCGAGACCGGCTCCCAGCCGGCGTTCGCGGCGGCGAGGTCGCTGTACGCAGGCGCAGGGTTCACGCGGTGCGGACCCTTCGGCGACTACCTACCGAGCCCGAACAGCACCTTCATGACGCTCGTGCTGAACAGCCAGGGCGCGTCCGCCTGATCGCGGCGAGGGGCCGCCGGCCGGAGCCATCCACGGTCGCTGCCGCGCGAGCCGCGCTTACGGCGCACCCTTGCGCACGACCTCGCAGTTGACGGTCTTGTAGGCCGAGAGGTTGAAGAGCGTGACGATGTCGTGGCCGGGGCCGCAGTTGATACGGCCGTGGCCGAAGTAGCCAAAGATGTGGTCGTTGCCCGGGCCGCCGTAGACGACGTTATAGCCGTGACTCGTGTAGATCCAGTCGTTGCCGGGGCCGCCGTAGAGCACGTCGTG
>JBEKSK010000305.1:0-3977 GCA_049517155.1 Solirubrobacteraceae bacterium | reverse complement strand
CGCGTCGCTGCGCGGCGGGCACACGCTCGCGATGGGGTCCGCTGGCCTTGATCGCAGCTGTCGTCATCGTCGTCTCGATGCTACGCGACGCTCAGGCTGTCCCGCCGAGCAGATCCCCGGAGCGCGCGCCGGCGTCCCGGGCCGCGGCCTCGGCCGCGCCGTGCGCCGCCGCCGTGGCCCGTGTGCTGAACGGCAGGGCCGCGGCGACCAGCGCACCGGCGCCGAGCACCGCCGTCCCGACCCAGAGGGCGGGAACCAGCCCGTTGACGAAGTCCTGGGGGGTCGCGTAGCCGCCGTGGCTCGTGAATACGGTCGCCAGGACCGACACCCCGAGCACGCCGCCGAGCTCGCGGATCGCGTTCGTCGCCCCCGACGCCTGGCCGGCCTGATCGGTGCGTACCGATGAGAGCACCGCGTTTGCGGCGGGCGCGAACACGAGCGCCATGCCGCTGCCGGCGAGGATGAACGGGCCGATCGCGCTGGCGTAGGTCTCGTGGACGCCCGCCAGCGCGGCGAGCCAGCCGAGCGCGATCGCCTGCAGCGCGAGGCCGGCGACCATGAAGGGGCGGCTGCCCCAGCGCTCGGAGAAGAAGCCGGCCAGCGGCGAGACGATCATCGTCGCCCCGGTCCACACCAGCAGCTTCAGGCCGGCCTGGAACGGCGTGTTCCCGAGCACGTTCTGGAGGAACTGGCTGAGGAAGAAGATCGAGCCGAACATCCCGAAGTACATCGCGAGCGAGACGACGTTGGTTACCGCGAAGCCGCGGCTCGCAAAGAAGTTCAGCGGCAGCATCGGGTCGGTGGTGCGCAGCTCGTAGCGAACGAAGGCGGCCACCAGCGCCACGCCGAGGGCGAGCGAGGCGATGATCTGCGGGTCGCTCCAGCCCAGCGTCTGGACGCGCACGAGCCCGTAGACGATGCCGAACAGCCCGGCCGAGCTGAGCGCCAGGCCGCGCAGGTCGAGCCGGCGCTGCGAGCCGCGACTCTCAGTCAGGCGCGTCGCTGCGAGCGGCACGACGACGAGCCCGATCGGCACGTTGATCCAGAAGATCCAGTGCCACGAGCTGATCTGGATGACGCCGCCGCCGACGAGCGGCCCGAGCGCGACGGCGATGCCGCTGATGCCCGACCACACCCCGAGCGCGAGACCGCGGCGCTCCGGCGGGAACGCATCGGCAAGCAGCGTCAGCGTGAGTGGCGTGACGATCGCGGCGCCGATGCCCTGCGTCGCCCGCGCGGCGATCAGCAGGCCGATCGTCGGCGCCAGCGCGGCCGCCGCGGAGGAGGCGGTGAAGAGCGTCAGCCCGGCGATGAACATCCGCTTGCGGCCGAAGCGGTCGCCGAGCGCCGCTCCCGTCAGCAGCAGCACGGCGTAGGCGAGCACGTAGGCGTTGACGGTCCACTCGAGCGTCTGGATCGACGCCCCGAGGTCGCGGTGGATGCTCGGCAGCGCGATGCTGACAACGAGGTTGTCGAGGACCACCATGAACAGCCCGACGGAAACGAGCCCGAGCGTCCAGCCCCTGCGGTGATTTTCGCGTGCCAAAGCCATCCGGGATCCTTTCTTAGTGAGTGCTAACTAGCCACAGCTTAGCAGCCACTAATAACCTGTCAAGGGGACGCGCTCCGCGCGTCTGGGGGGACCGCGCCCGGGTCGCCTCCGCCGCGTTCTTCGCGGCGCCGCCGGGCGGCGGCCGGATAGGCTTTGCCCAACGAAGCGCAACCGACCAACGCACAAGCGAGGAGCGCCAGATGAGCGTCGACGGGACTTGGAAGATCACGGTGCAGTCGCCGATGGGACCACAGGCTTCGACGGTCGAGCTGGTGAGCGACGGCAGCGCCCTCACCGGCACCCAGAGCGGCGGCGAAGGGGCGACCGCGATCTATGACGGCAGCGTCGACGGCGACACCGCGACCTGGAAGGTCGACATCACAAAGCCGATGAAGCTGACGGTGACATTCACCGCGACCGTCGAGGGCGACTCGATCTCCGGCACCGCCAAGGCCGGCATGTTCCCGAAGTCGACGTTCGCCGGCGCGCGCGCCTGAGGGCTCTCAGCCTCCCGGCAGCGGCTGTCGTCCCGGCAGCGCCAAGGCCGGCGTGTTCGCGAAGTCGTCGTTCGCCGGCTCGCGCGTCTGAGCGGTCTCAGCCGCCCGGGGGCGGCGGTCCGACTGGCGGCGGCCCAGCCGGCGGCGGGCCGACTGGCGGCGGCGGGATCGTCGCGAGCGCCGGCGCGTCGTGCGGCCAGATCAGCAGCACGTCGCACGGGGCGTGGTCCACGACAAAGCGAACGCCCGGGCCGAGGCTGCGCGGGCCGAGGCGGTCGCCCTCGCCGTCGCGCGCGAGGATCAGCAGGTCCATCCCTTCGGCCGCCGCGACCACCTCGCGCTCGACGCGCCCGCGCCGCGCCTGCAGGTCCGCCGCCACCCCCAGCCGCGACAGGGCCTCGGCCAGCAGTTCCCCGGCGGCTGCCGCGGAGATCGCGGGCAGCGGCTCGCCATCGGCGGCGCCGCGGTGCGGGCGGCCCAGCAGCGAGCGGCGCGCCGCTTGCACGACGCCCTCGGCCTGCGCATCGGCAACGTGCAGCAGCGTGATCTCGGCGCCCGCGGGCAGGTGCGCGGCGGCCGCCGCGACGGTGGCCTCCCAGCTGTCCTCGACGATCCAGACGAGCGCGCGCATTCAGATCACACCTGCAGGCACAACCATAGAAGCACCGTGGCGGTGACGAGAGCCGCAGGCACGCTCAGCGCCCCGAGCCGCAGGAAGACGCCAAGCTGGACCTCGGTGTCCTGCGCACGCAGGGCCCGGCGCCAGAGCAGCGTGGCGAGCGAGCCGGCGTAGGTGAGGTTCGGGCCGATGTTCACGCCGACCAGCATGGCGAGCACCGCGCCCGGCCCGCCGGCGACCGCGACCGGGATCAGGATCAGCGTGGCGGGAAGGTTGTTGACGAGGTTCGCGAGAACGGCGCTGAGCGCGGCGATCGCCAGCAGGTCGGGCAGCGAGGCACCGATCGGCAGCACGTCGCGCACGGCGGAGCCGAGGCCGTTTGAGCTGGCGGCCGCGACGACCACGCCGAGGCCGAGCACGAACACCAGGAAACCGGGCTCGACCGCGCGCGCGAGCGCGACCGGATTGGCCCGCCCCGACGCCAGCGCCGGGGCGTTGATCGCCACGGCTCCAGCGATCGCAACCCACACCGGCGCGATCGCGAGCACCGAGCTGAGCGCGAAACCCGCGAGCGTGAGCGCGAGCACGACGAGCGCAAAGCGCGGCAGCGCGGGCCGCGGCGGCAGCGCCGAGGAGCGGCTGGGACGTCCGAGATCGGCGGCGAAGAACCGCCGCAGGACGATCCATTCCACGAGTACGACGCCCAGCGTCGGCAGAGCCATCAATGCGGCGAAACGCGCGAACGACAGCCGGCTCGCGTGGAACGCCAGCAGGTTGGTCAGGTTCGAGATCGGCAGCAGCAGCGACGCGCGGTCGCGAAGACGATCGGCGTCAGCAGGATGATCGTGGCGTCGAGACTTAGCAGCGCGGTGACGAGCGCCGCGACCGCGACCACGAAGGCCAGCAGCCGCTGCGGGCTGCCGCGAGACCCGCGCGCCATCAGCGCGCCCAATGCTTCGAACAGCCCCGCGCGCCGCGCGCCCTCGGCGATCGCCAGCAGCGCGGCCAGAAAGCCGACGGTCGGCGCCAGCGTGCGCAGCGCGTCGCCGGCCCGGCCGGCGCCGATCGCGCCGATCGCAACAAGCGCCACCGCTCCTGCGCCCGCCACGACCGGCTCCGACAGGTAGCGCGAACGCGACACCGCGGCGGCGAGCGTCGCCGCCAGGATCACCAGCGCGATCACCAGCGCCGGCCCCTCAGACACGCGCGCCGCCCGCGGTGATCCTCACCCCGACAGCAAAGCAGGCCACCGGCGCGCACGCCGCTCGCCGCACACCCGGGCACCGCCCTGCGCGGCCGCCCGGCGCGC
>JBEKSK010000304.1:0-4658 GCA_049517155.1 Solirubrobacteraceae bacterium | reverse complement strand
GCCCTCGAACTCGAACGGGCGCGTCACGACGCCGACCGTCAGCGCGCCGATCTCGTTCTTGGCGATCTCGGCGATCACGGGCGCCGCGCCACTGCCGGTGCCGCCGCCCTCGCCGGCCGTGACGAAGACCATGTCCGCGCCCTTCAGCGCCTCCTTGATCTCATCGCGCGATTCGGCAGCGGCGCCGAAGCCGACCTCGGGGTTGGCGCCGGCGCCGAGGCCCTTGGTCAGCTCGGTTCCGATGTGCAGCTTGACGTCGGCGTCGCACATCGCGAGCGCCTGCGCGTCGGTGTTGGCCGCGACGAATTCGACGCCGCGCAGGCCCGCATCGACCATCCGGCTGACGGCGTTCGTGCCGCCGCCGCCCACTCCGACGACCTTGATCACTGCGAGATAGCTACCGCCGTCCATAATCACATCCGAGCCTAGAGTCAGAATGAAGGGTTTTTAGCCGCCACCGCGAAGGTGCCGCAAAAGCCACGTTATGCAGGGCTTCGGGCGATTGTCAATGCAACCGCATCATCGCAACTTTCGTTGCAGATCGCCGAACCCTCGACCACGACCTGAAATCGGGCTTCAGGCGGGGATCAACCTGAACTAGAGCTTGAGGGTTCGATCAGGTCCGGCTGCAGCGCGGTCGAGACCGTGGTCGCGCTCGCCGGCGCGCCGGACTGCGCGCCCGTGGCGCTCGTCGCACTCCCCGACGTGGCCGGATCGGCGACCTGCGCGGCCGGCCGCGACGGCACGCTCAGGTCGATGTAGGCGGCCCCCCGGGAGCTCGGGTTCGCGAGCACGGCGGCGGCCGCGTCCCACTTTGCGTGCAGCAGCGCGTAGTTGCCGAAGATCAGGCGCGGCCCGCGATGGAGGTAGATCGTCAGCGCCCCGTCGGCCCGGGTCACCGCCGCCGCGCGCTCGCGCAGCGGCGCCGGGGCGTCGCCGAGCACGTGCAGCGCGAGTAGCGCAAAGGGGTCGCGCGTGCGTCCGCCCGAAGGCATGGAGGTGGAGCGCACGGCCGCGAGCGAGCCGGTGTCGGCCAGACCGCTGATCAGCGAGCCGTCGGCCGCCAGCGGGAAGGAGTGGTGCCCAACCGCGAGGCGGGCGATCGGCTGGCGCTCGAGCACCTCGATGCGCACCGAGTGCGGGAAGTGGGTCTGCGCTCGGACGCCCTCGATCAGCGTGTAGGACGAAACCGACGCGCGCAGCGCCGCGACCGAGAAGTCCGTCGTCGTCTGCGTGCGCGCCGCCGCGATCAGCTGGTCGGAGACCGCCGGCAGCGCGTTCGGCGAGAGACCGACGATCGTCACCTGCTCCACGGCGAACAGCGAGCTCCCGCGCAGCACGATCCAGCCGCCGACGGCGATCACGGGGAGCAGAACCAGGCAGGCGAGCTTGTGGCGCAGGGCCATCCGGTAGTCCTTCGTGCTCGGGGCGCAAACCCCTACCAGGGAAGGCGAACGTCGCCGAGCAGCTGGACCTCCGGCTCGAGCGTTATCCCGAAGCGTTCGCGCACGCGCTCGCGCGCGGCGGCCATCAGTTCGAGGATCTGGGTGGTGGTGGCGCCGCCGGCGTTCTCGACGAAGTTGGCATGCTTGGCCGAGAAGCGCGCGTCGCCGAAGGCCAGATCCGAGACGCCGGCAGCGAGCAGCAGCTCCCAGGCGCTGTGGCCCGGCGGGTTCTTGAAGGTCGAGCCGAACGTCTTGATCCCCTTCGGCTGCGCCTCCCAGCGGCGCTTGCGAAGCGTCGCGAGCGCCACGCGAACCAGCTCGGGCGCGGCCGGCGTCAGCGCGAAGCGCGCCCGCGCGACGATCTCACCCGCCGCCAGCGCCGAGCTGCGGTAGGCGAAGCCGAGCTCGGCGGGAGCGCGCCGCGTGACGCCCTCGACGGTCACGATCTCGACCCAGTCGAGCACCTCCGCCAGCGCCCCGTCGTAGGCGTTTGCGTTCATTCGCACGGCGCCGCCGACGGTGCCGGGGATGTTGACGCCGAACTCGATCCCGGCGAGGCCGGCCGCGGCGGAGCGCGCCGCGACGGCGGGCAGTCGCGCCCCGGCGCCGACCCGCAGCCCCTCGCCGTCGGGCTCGATCCGGGCCAGGTCGCGCTCCAGCTTGAGCACCAGTCCGCGCACGCCGGCGTCGGCCACGAGCAGGTTCGATCCCGAGCCGAGGACCTGCACGGCGAGATCGCGCTCGCGTGCCCATTCGAGCAGCTCGCGCAGCTCGCGCAGCGTTCCCGCCCGCGCGAAGTGATCGGCGGCGCCGCCGGCGCGAACCGTGGTCAGCCGCGCGAGCGGATAGCCGGCCTCGGGCTCAACCATTCCCCCCGCCTCCGGCGAGCAGCGCGCGGGCGAGACGATCGACGTCGCCGGCCCCCATTGCGAGTACGAGGTCGCCGGCGCGCGCCAGCTCGCCGACGATCGTCACGCCACGTTCGCCGTCCGGCAGCCAGTAGACGGGCCTGCCACCGGCCGCGTCCGCGGCCGCTTCCGCGACCGCGAGTCCGCTGACGCCCGGGAAGTCCTCGGCGCGCTCGCGGGCCGGGTAGACGTCGAGCACGACAACGACGTCGGCGCCCGCCAGCGAGGCGCCGAACTCGCGCGCCAGCGCCCGTGTGCGCGAGTACAGATGCGGCTGGAAGACGGCGATCAGCCGCTGCGGCTGCAGCGTGCGCGCGGCGGCGAGCGTCGCGGCGATCTCGGTCGGGTGGTGCGCGTAGTCGTCGTAGATCTCGGCGCCCGATCCGCTGCGTCCGAGGCGCTCGAAGCGCCGCGCGGCGCCGGCGAACCCCGCGAGGCCCCGCGCCGCGTCGCTCGCGCTGACGCCGACCAGCGCCGCCACGGTGAGCGCGGCGGCCGCGTTTGCGGCGTTGTGCTCACCCGGTACGCCGAGCACCACCTCCACCCCATCCCATTCGAAGCGCGACGCGCTCGCGCCGGCGGTGGCGGCCGCCGCGTCGTAGGCCCGGACCGGGCCCTCGCGCAGCGCGAGCAGCTCCGGGCGGTCCCAGATCACGGCCGTTGCGGCGCCGGCAAGGAACTCGCGGTAGAGCTCCTCGAGCTCGTGCAGCGACCCGAAGCGGTCGTGGTGGTCGAGCTCGACGTTCGTCAGCACCGCGATCTCGGTGTGCAGCGAGAGCAGCGAGCGATCGGACTCGTCGGCTTCGACGATCAGCCATTCGCCCGCGTGCCACTCGCCGTTGCGGCCAGTGTCGCGCAGGATCCCGCCGATCAGATAGGAGGGATCGAGCCCGCCGGCGCGCAGTGCGCTGACGATCATCGCGGCGGTCGTCGTCTTGCCGTGGGCGCCGGCCACCGCGATCGTGCGCCGCAGCGCCGTCAGCTGCGCGAGCAGCTGCGCCCGGGTCAGCACCGCCAGGCCGCGCGCGAGCGGTGCGCCGCGCGCGCATAGGCGCTCATCCCGGCCCCGCCAACGCCGACGAAATGAAGCCGGCGCCCGGCCCACGGACGCTCCGGCGCGGCCGCCGCCACTAGGCCGCCGCCAGCACGATCGTGGCGACGGCCGCAGCGGCATCGGGGCGCGCGAGCGCAAGCGACGCCCGCCCCATCGCCGCGAGCCTCGCCGGGTCGCCGATCAGCCTCCCGACCTCGGCGGCCAGCCGCGGGCCGTCGCAGTCGCGGTCGTCGAGCACGATCGCCGCGCCGGCGTGCTCCATCCAGGCGGCGTTGGTGCGCTGGTGGTCGGCGCTCGCCGCCGGGAACGGCACGAGGATCGCCGGGCGCCCGTACGCGGCGATCTCGAAGATCGAGCCGCCGGCCCGCGCCACGACGAGGTCGCAGGCCGCCAGGGCCTCCCCGAAGCGGTCGCGGTCCAGGTACTCGCGCAGGTCGTAGAGCGCTCCGCGGGGGCGGCTGCGCAGCGCCGGCCAGTCGCGCACGCCGGTCACGTGCAGCACGCGGAAGCTCGCGCCGTCGAGACCGTCGAGCGCCGCCTCGTTGATCGTGCGCGACCCGAGCGAGCCGCCGAAAACGAGGACGCACTGCTCCCACGCCTCGATCCCGAAGGCCGCGCGGGCGCCGTCACGGTCGTCGCGGACCGGTGCCACCGGCCGGCCCGTCACGCGGTAGCGCCGCCCGCGGCGGCCGGCGATCGGGAAGGCGAGGCACACGCGGCGCGCGAGCGGCGCGAGCGCGCGGTTGGCGAGGCCCAGGTGGCTGTCGGCCTCGGTCAGCACGAACGGGATGCGGCGCGTCCAGGCGGCGAGGGCGACCGGGGCGGCGACATAGCCGCCGCCGCCCATCACCACATCGATGCGCCCGGCGGCGAGCAGTTTGCGGGCGCGCGCAAGCGCCCGCGCGGCGCGCCACAGCGCGCGTGCCGCGCGCAGCGGGTTGCGGCGGTCGAGCGCGGAGACCGACAGCTGCTCGAAGCTGTAGCCGGCGGCGGGCACGAGTTCGCGCTCCGCGCGCTCGCCGCCGATGAAGACGACCTCAGCCCCCCGCTCCCGCAGCGCGTCGGCCACCGCCAGCGCGGGCACCACGTGTCCGGCGGTCCCGCCGGCTGCGATCGCGATCCGCGGCTGTTCGCGCATCCGCGGATCGTCGCTGTTTTTGATCCTGCGTGCTGCGCACGGCACGCAGATGGGCGGCGCCGCCACCGGCGACGTTCAGCAGCAACCCCATTGCCGCGAGCATCACGAGCAGG
>JBEKSK010000303.1:0-3517 GCA_049517155.1 Solirubrobacteraceae bacterium | reverse complement strand
GATCCAGCTGCCGCCGATCTGGCCGTAGCGGGGGCGCAGCGAGAGCGGCCACGGCCCGATCGTGTGGATCACGCGGTCGAGCGGCCGCGGCACCTTCCAGACCTCCTTCACACCGAGTTCCCAGACCTGCGGCTCGCGGTCGCCGCCGAGGTCGAACTCGCGGATGGCGGCGCCTGTCAGATGCCCCCAGCTGCCCTCCGCGAGAACCGTTGCCTGGGCGCGGATGTCGGTGCCGGGCTCGAAGCTTGCGAGCGGTTCGCCGTCGCGGCCGCGTCCCTTGTCGCCCGAGCGCAGGCCGAGCACACGCCCGTCTTCGACGATCAGCTGACTCGCCGCGGTCTCGGTCAGCACATATGCGCCGGCGTCCTCGGCCCGCTTTTGCGCAAAGCGCGCGAGCGCGGCGACCGAGACGACCTCGGCGCCGTGGTTTCGAAACGGTGGCGGCGGCGGGATCCGCAGCCTGCTGCGACGGTTGGGCAGCAGGTACACCGCCTCCTTCGTCACCTCCCCGAACGCGAAGCCCTCCTTGCGCCACTGCTCGCGGCTCACGTCGGGGAACAGCTCAAGCAGCGGCCCCGGCCGCATCACCGCGCCCGACAGGCTGTGTCCGCCGCAGACCTTCGCCTTCTCGATCACCGCGACCGGCACCTCGCCCAGGCGCTCCATCGTCTCGGGGTCATCGGCCAGCAGGCCGAGCAGCCGGTTCGCGCACGCAAGGCCCGCCGTGCCGCCACCGACGATCGCGACACCAACGTCGATGCGGTCGTCGGGGCTGTCGATCTCGCGACGGATGAACTCTGCCCTCGAGTCGACCGCCGGCGGGTAATCGGACGGCACCACGCCACGACCCGCGCCCATCTCAGCCCTCCCGGCGCGCGAGAAGGGCGGCGGTCAGCTTCGGCAGGATCTTGTTGAGATCACCGACGATGCCGAGATCGGCGAACTCGAAGATCGGCGCGTTGGCGTCCTTGTTGACCGCGACGATGTTCTCCGAACCGGCCATCCCGACCTTGTGCTGGATCGCGCCCGAGATCCCGGCGGCGAAATACAGCTTCGGCGCAACCGTCTTGCCGGTCTGGCCGATCTGCCCCGCATAGGGGTACCAACCCGCGTCCACGACCGCGCGGGTGGCCGCGACCGCGCTGCCAGGACCGAGCGCGCGCGCCAGTTCGGTGCACAACTCGAAGCTCTCCGCCTTGCCGAGCCCGCGACCCCCCGCAACGAGAATGTCCGCGCCCTCGATGTCCACATCCTCGCCACGCTGCTCGCCGCGGCTGAGCATCCGCGCCCGCGTGGAGAAGGCGGAGAACTCGACCGCCACGTCCTCGACCGGCGCAGCCTCCCCGCTCGGCGGCGAGATCTCAAATGCGTTCAAGCGGCCGATCACGATCCCCAGATCACCGCGAAACTCGATCTGCGAGATGGCCGAGTCACCAAGCACCGGCCGCTCCGCGACCAGTCGCCCGTCCGCCACCGACACGCTCGTGACCTCCATCGCCACCCCCGCACCCAGCCGGGCCGCCAAGCCCGCTCCGATCTCAAACCCCAACAACCCGCCGCCGAACAGCGCGTAGCCAAAGCCACGCTCGCCAACCAGTTGCGCCATCGCGTCAACGACCGGCTGCGCCAACCCCTCTGGTCCCGCCACGCGATAAACCCGCGCCGCGCCGTAGCCGCCGAGGGTCGCGCACAACTCAACGCTCGCGCCGTCACCGACCACGACTGCGTGCGCCTGCCCGCCCAGCGCAGCCGCGAGCCGCGAACCCTCGGACACCGCCCCCAGCGAGTTCTTGTTGAACGCGCCGTCGTAATGCAGCGCGTAAACCAGGATGTCGGCCATCAGATCAGCTTCCTCTCATCGAGCCACGCAACGATCTGCGCGACGGTCGCTTCGGTGTCCTCATCCTCGATCAAGAGGCCCGGCGGCTTGCGCGGCGGCTCCTTCGAACCGCTCCACCGCGCCGCCGACCCCTCGCCGCCAACCCGGCCGACATCGATCCCGCACTCGGCGGCGCCGACCGTCTCAAGCGGCTTCTTCTTCGCCCCCATGATCGCCTTCAACGACGGATAGCGCGGCTCGTTGATCGCGTCACCAACCGACACGACCGCGGGCAACGCGACCTCGACCGTGTCATAGCCGTACTCCGCCTGGCGCTCGCAGCGCAGCACCACGCCGCCATCCCCGGCCTGCACGTCGAGTTTGATCACCTGCGTCAACGACGGCATCGCCAGATGGTCGGCCACGATCGCGCCAACCGTGTAGCACTCACCATCATCGGACTGCTGCCCCAGCAACACCAGGTCCGGCGCCTCACGCGCCAGCACGGCCGCAAGCGCATAACCGGTCGCTGCCACATCCGACCCGGCGAGAACGTCATCGCACAACAGCACGGACCGATCCACGCCCAAAGAGACCGCCTTGTGCAACGCACGGACCGCACCCTCAGGGCCCATCGTCACCGCCACGACCTCGCCGACCTCGACCACGCCACCTTCACGAATCGCCATCGCCGCCTCGATCGCATGCGTGTCATACGGATTCAAGGTCCGCTCACCACCACGATCCAGCCGCCCCGACACCGGATCCAGCCGCTTGCGCACCGCGGCATCCGGCACCTCCTTCACCAACACACAGATCTTCAAGGCAACGCTCCTTCGAATCGGACGGGCGGCTTGGCAGCCCGAGCTTTCATGCCGTGGCCGCCACGGCAGCGCGAATGAACTCAATCGCGGAGGCGGCAGCGGCGCCCGGGGTGAAGACCTCAGCGACGCCGAGCGCCTTCAGAGCCGGTATGTCATCGGCGGGGATCGTCCCACCAACCATCACCAGCACGTCGCCGGCCCCCTGCTCGCGCAGGAGATCGACGATGCGCGGGACCAAAGTCATGTGCGCCCCCGAGAGGATCGACAGGCCGACGGCGTCGGCATCCTCCTGGATCACGGTCTCGACGATCTGCTCGGGCGTCTGGTGAAGCCCGGTGTAGATGACCTCCATGCCCGCATCGCGCAGCGCGCGCGCGATGATCTTCGCCCCGCGGTCATGACCGTCGAGGCCTGGCTTGGCGACGACGACACGGATCATCTTTGGGCTCAAGGATTCGGACATGCGTTGGGCTGCGCCTGGGGATCGTATAGCGGCGCCGGCTCAGACCCGCACGATGACGGCGTCGCCCTGGGCGCCGCCGGAGCAGATCGCGGCGCAGCCGAGACCGCCGCCGCGACGGCGCAGTTCATGCACGAGCGCGGCGAGGATACGCGCGCCCGAGGCCCCGATCGGATGGCCGAGCGCGATCGCGCCACCGTTGACATTCACGCGGTCGGAATCGATCCCGAGCATCCGGCTCGAATGCAGCGTGACGGATGCGAAGGCCTCGTTGATCTCCCACAGATCGATATCCGAGGCCTCCAGACCAGCCTTGGCGAGCGCCTTGGCGGCGGCGAGCGCCGGCGTGCGGGCGAGGTAGGGAAAGTCGTCGGCGGCCCGCCCGGTCGCGACGATCGTCGCCAGCGGCTCGCA
>JBEKSK010000302.1:0-3534 GCA_049517155.1 Solirubrobacteraceae bacterium | reverse complement strand
TTGGTTCGCCCGGGAGTCGACGTTGCCGAGTCGGCCGCGGAGCGCCGCTATTTCGCGACGCACCCGCAAGTGCCGGCGCATGCGCCGGCAGCGCGCAAGCCCAAGCCCAAGCCCGCGCCCGTAGCCGCGAGCGGGCGCCGGCGGGGCCCGCTGCGCCCCTTCGGCGGCACGCGCAGTCCGCTGCGGATCTTCGGCGCGGCGCTCGGAGGACAGGCCGGGTGGCTTGTGCCGCTTGCGCTGATCGGGATGCTGGCGTCGGCCCTGTTGGTGCGCGGGCGCCGCGAGCGTCGGGCCGGTGCGCTGTTCGTGCTCGGCGGCTGGTTCGTGGTCGAGCTGGTGGTGTTGGACTTCTCGGCCGGCATCGTGCACCCCTACTACTCCTCGGCGCTCGGCCCGGGGGTGGCGGCGATGGCCGGCGCGGGCGCGGTCGCGATCGGCTCGCTCGTGCGCAGCCGCGAGCGAGCGCTCGCGCTGCGCGGCTTCGTCCTCGCGGTGCTGGCTGTGGCGGCGACGCGGGCGGTGCAACTGGTCCTGATCGCGCGCGAGGGGGACCCGCTGTGGTGGCGGATTCCGCTGGTTGTGCTCTGCCTCGGCGGCCTGGTTGCGATCCTGCTGCTGCGCGGCCGCGCCGGCTTGGGGGTGGCCGTGGCACTCGGCGCGCTGGCGGTGGCGCCGATGGTCTTCAGCTTCAGCGTCTGGCTCGCCCCCGTCGAGGGCACCTTCCCCGCCGCGGGGCCCTACAGCGCTGCCGGCGACGGCGGCCTCGATGAGACTCCCGCGGATGTCGCGGCCGACAAGGGGCTCGTTCGCTATGTCGAGGCCAACGGGGCGACCGCGCGCTACCCGCTGCTGACGCAATCCTCCGATCAGGCGGCTCCGCTGATCCTGCTCGGGCTGCGCGCCTCGGCCGAGGGCGGCTACGGCGCGAGCGATCCCGCGCTGAGCAACGAGCGCCTGGCGACACTCGTCGCCGACGGCAGCGCGCGCTACCTGCTGATCAGCGGCAGCTACGCCGACCGGGGCGGCAACAGCGGCGAGACGGCCGCGCGCCTGGTCTGCCCGGAGGTTCCCGAACTGATCTGGGGGATGGGCCACTCCGACCTCGGGGACTCCTTCCTCGTCGACTGCGCCGGCAAGGCGGCGGAGCTCCGACATCCATACCAGACGGCACGCGCCTTCCTCAAGGCGCACCCGCGTGTGCACTACACGCTCTAGAGGCCGCCTGGAGCGCGCCGCGAGCGTGCAGTGAAGCCCAGTCGCGCCCTACCGGCACTCGGCGCGCCGGCGCGGATCTGGCACTTCGGCGGCGAGTCGCAGGCGGTGACCATCGTCGAGTTGCGCGACGGCGGGCGCGCCGTCGTGGTCGCCGACGCGCAGGGCGAGCTGTGCGAATTCACTCTGCGGCGCGCGACCGCGGCGTTCGTCGCGCGCGGCAAGCAGCACTCGCCGCGGCTCGAGTTCTGACGCGCCGCCAACCTCATGCGGGCGTCGCGCGTCACGCCGCCCCTGCCGCGTGCGTGAAAACACGTACGCGGCACGCGGCGGCGTCGGCCGTCGCGTGAGAAACCGTTCGAGAAGCCACAACACAGACCTAATCTGACCTTCCCGCCACGCAAGCTTCGCTCCCCTACCCTGTGGCTCGCTCGCAGGATCCCAGCCCATGACCCACACCGACCAACAGGACGACGAGCCCGTCAACCGCGCCGACCGCCGCGTTGATCGGCGCTCGTTCCTAGCCGGTGGGCTGCGGGCCGGCGGGGCCGTCACCGCCGTCGCGATCGGCATCGATGCGCTGGCGGGCGCCGAGGTTGCGGCGGCTCGGCCGCGTGCGCCGGGGCCCTATCGCCGCTCCCGCCAGCCGAACATCCTCGTGGTCATGGTTGACCAGCTGCGCGCGCCGCGCTGGTTCGGGCCGGGGGGGCAAGGCAGCGGGCTGCCGCCGAACATCGCGGCCCTGGCACGCTCGGGCGTCAGCTTCGCCCGCCACTACACGGCCTCCAACGACTGCACGCCGTCGCGCGCGGCGATGCTTACGGGGCTGCACACCCACCAGACGGGCTGCATGATCACCGGCGCGAGCACGCTCGACGCGGGCTTCCCCACCTGGGGAACGATGCTGCGCGACCTCGGCTACTCGAGCTACTGGTACGGCAAGTGGCACCTGACCCGTGACGACCGCCGCTGGAACGCCACGGACGGCCCGCCGGCACTGGCCCGCTACGGCTTCGAGGGCGGCACCTATCCATCGCCCAACGGGGCGCCCGGACAGGGCTGGCGTGTCGATCCACACATCGCCAAGCAGTTCGAGGACTTCTACCGCGAAGCCGCCGCCGCCGAGCCCTGGTGCACGACCGTGTCGTTCGTCAATCCGCACGACATCGCCTGGTGGTGGCGCTGGAGCGGCCGCTCGGTGCAGGAGGCCTCCGCGCCCAGCGCGATCGCGTCGCTGCCGCCCAACTTCGAGACGCCCGAGCAGCTCGCCGCGCGGCGCAAGCCGCTCGTCCAGCGCTCGCTGCAGCTGACCAGCGCCCAGGCGTTCGGCGAAGTCCCGTTCGCCGGACCGGGGTTTGAGGCCTCCTGGCTTCCGTTCCTGGACCTGTACGTGAAGCTACAGCTCGAGGTCGACCGCCAGGTTGGAGCGGTTATGGCGACGCTCGCGCGCCGGCCGAAGCTGGCGGCGAACACGATCGTCCTGTTCACCTCCGATCACGGCGAGTACGGGTCATCGCACGGCCTGCGCGGCAAGGGCGCGGGCATGTACGAGGAGGCGATCAGGGTGCCGCTGATCGTCAGCGACCGCACGGGCCGGCTCGGGGCGGTGCCGAACACCGTGCGCCAGCAGCTCACCTCCAGCGTGGATCTCGCTCCGCTGCTGCTCACGCTCGCCGCCGGGTCCGACAGCTGGCGTCAGGATGCGCGCTTCGCCCACCTCGCCGGCCGGGCCGATCTCGCGCGGATGGTTCGCGATCCCGCGGCGCCCGGGCGCCGCTATGCGCTGCACGCCACTGATGAGGTGATGACGGAGTTTGCGCTGCTGCCCTACGACGCGCAGGCGCCGCTGCACGTCAAGGGCATCATCACGCCGAGCGCCAAATATGCGACCTACTCCAACTGGCAGGCGAACACGCTCGACCCGCTCGCGCGGGGCGAGGAGGCGGAGCTCTACGACTACACCAACCGCGCCGGCTACCAGGAGATCGACAACCGCGCAGGCCGAAGCCCGCTCGAGGATCAGCTGCGCGCCACGCTTGAGGAGGCGACGCTCGAGGAACTGCACGCACCGCTGCCGCCCAGCCTCAGCCAGGCCCAGCTTCGCGGGCTCGCCGATTACGAGGTGCTCGCGGTCCAGGCCCGCAAGGGGTCCGAGCTCATTCGCCTGCGTGCCGTCGAGAAGCTCGTTCACAAGATCGAGCACAGCCTTCCCTGAGGCGAAGCGGCTGGGGGGGGCGCAGCACCCGAGCGCAGCGGGCGTCGCTAGCCGGCCGCTGCGATCGCCGGCGAGGTGGCCAGCGTCCTGCCGGCCGAATCGAGCGC
>JBEKSK010000301.1:0-3538 GCA_049517155.1 Solirubrobacteraceae bacterium | reverse complement strand
GATCGAGGTCTACGTCGTCGGGACCGGAACCGAGCCGCCTGGCTCGAGCGGCGCCAGCGTCGACATCGACGCTTTCATCGTTGGCAGCGGCGGTAGCGGCGAGGTCGACGACCCGGCGAGCTCGGCGGTCACCTACACCGGCTCGGGCTGGACCCATGGGGCCACCGGCAACAACAACTACGACAGCACCGAGAGCTTTGACCTGACCGCCGCCGACACCGTCTCGTTCACCTTCACGGGCACGAGCGTGGAGTGGATCGCGCCGATCTCGAGCAACGGCGGCTACGTCAACATCTACCTGGACGGCAGCTCGACGCCGATCGCGACCAACGTCACGACCTACAGCGCCACGACCTACTACCAGCAGGTGGTTTGGAGCGACGCGGGGCTCGCGAACGCCACCCACACGATCAAGATCGTCCTGCTGGGGACAAAACCCGCGGCCTCCTCGGCGGCCTACGCGCAGGTCGACGCGTTCATCTACGGCACGCAGGCGACATCGCTTCTGAGCACCGCCCCGCTGGTCACCCTGACCGACAACAACGCCGGCTGCTCGGGCGAGAACTACCCGGCGACGCAGGTACCGACGAGCACGCAGGGAGCGCTCGTCGACCCCGGCCAGCCGTACGGCAACTTCACGGCCTGCGCGTCCAGCGGTGGCTTCCAGAACACGGCGGCGGTTGCGAACACGAACTTCGCCAGCGGCAACGTCGTCAGCATCTATCTGAACCCGGGCGCCGCAGGCTTACAGAGCGGCAGCTGTACATGAGCCGCGCGCGGCGCGGGCGCGAAGGCGGCTTCACGCTGATCGAGCTGATGGTCGCGATGCTGCTCGCGATCATCGTGTCCGCGGCGACGCTGGCGATCGTGATCACCTCCGTTCACCTGACGTCGAACTACGACGACCGCGTCGAGGCCACGCAGCAGGGTCGCGATGCGATGCTCGAGATCTCCCAGGCCCTGAATTCGAGCTGCGTGGCAGCCGCCGTAGCCCCAATTCTCCCCGCCAGCGACAACAGCGACGTCTGGTTCTACAGCTCCCTCACCGACGCCGCGACTGTCAAGCCCAGCGAGGTGTGGATCCAATACACCGGCGCCGCGCTCGTGATGAAGACCTACGCCTGGGCCAGCGGAGCCTCTCCCAGCTGGGTCTTCGCGACCACGCCGACCACATTCGTCCTGCTGGCCAATGCGGCCCAGGTGGGCTCGACCCCGGTCTTCCAGTACTTCGGATACGGCTCCGCCGGCGCCCTGGCGACGACGGCCTACCCGGTTACCACGACGCTCGGCACGAGCGCGGCCACGACGGCCGAGGTCCAGATCAACTTCCAGGCGATCCCATCTGACGGCTGGACCGCGCTGAGCCGTCCCGCCAGCTTCAGCGACGCGGTCGTGTTGCGCCTGTCGGCCGCGTCGAACCAAACCGGCGTCCTCAACCTGCCATGCACGTGAGCCGTTCTGCGAACCGGTCAGCCGGCGCGCGCGCCGGCAGCGAGCGCGGCTTCACGATGCTGCTGGCGCTCTACGTCCTGATCATCACGACGCTGCTGCTTGGAGCGGCTTTCGTCGCGGTGCTCTCCGACACGGCACCCGCCCGCAACGACCTCGACCAGAAGCGCGCCTACGCGGCCGCGCAGGCGGGCATCGCGCAGTACGACTACGACCTCAACCAGAACCCGAACTTCTGGGAGAGCTGCCCGGCACCGAGCGGCCCGGTGGGAGCCACCGACAGCGGCTCGCTCGAGAACTACACCATAAGAGCGGTCCCCGCGACCAACTCCGGCTATTCGAGCTGCAGCACGAGCAATCCGATCACCTCGATGATCGAGGCGAGCGGAACGCCCGCCGCTGGATCGTTCCGCATCGCCTCGACCGGGACCTCGATCAAGATCTCGCGCACGCTCGTTGCGCAGTACACGCGCAACAGCTTCCTGAACTACGTCTACTTCTCAAACTACGAGGACTCCGACCCGGAATGGGCGGCCGGAGACAACGGCTACAGCTGCGCCGTCTACGCGTGGGCCGGCCGCAGCTCCTCCTGCGCGGCAACCGCCTTCGGGTCCGGCGACGCCGTCAACGGGCCGCTGCACAGCAACGACACCGTAGGCGTGTGCAGCGGCGGCTCGACGACGACCTTCGGACGCTCCGGCCAGTCGCCGGCCGACTCGATCGAGACGCCCAACGTCCTTGCGCAGGGAAGCAGCTGCAGCGGCACGATCGTGATGAACGGCACGCCCAACAACAGCGTCGGCACGCTGCAATCACCGCCGGACGATTCGCAGCTGCTGAGCGTTGCGGACGGGGGCCTCACCACCAACAGCAACGGTTGCTACGCCGGCGCCGGCTGCGTCTTCACCGGCCCGACGACGATCGTGCTCGACGGCCCGACAGGGGGCGTCAACGCGATGACCGTGACCAACGCGGCCTACGGCAGCCCGGCAGGCACCGCGACCAGGGTCGGCTTCCCGTCAAACGGTGTCGTCTACGTCAACGCCACGACCTCGTGCAGCTACGCCTACACCCCGTTTGGCAGCACCGGACAGCTTTACGGCTCAACGACGCTCGACCCCAGCGACACCACGGACAATGCAGGCTGCGGCGACGCCGTCGTGTCCGCCGCCACAGCGTCCTCGAGCTGCTCGGGAACCACGCAGGTCAGCGGCGTCTGCCCCTACACCCAGTCGCTGACGATCGGCGCCTCCGACGACATCATCGTCGCCAGCAGCCTGACGACGACCACCACCACCTCGGGCTGCGCCGGGGGAGAGGCGGGCGGCTGCCCGACCGGGACCGCCGTGCTCGGCCTGATCGCCGATCACAACGTGCGCATCGCTCACGCGATCGCCAGCGCGCGTGTCACGCCGCCCATTGAGCAGTATTGCCTCGCGAGCAGCCCCTCCGACAGCCACTACTCCAACACCAACGTCGCCCCCTCGACAATCAACCCGGTGATCGACGCGGCGATCTTCGCGGTCAACGACTCCTTCATCGTCGACAACTTCGACTGCGGATCCACCAGCAACAGCACGCCCGGCGCCGCCCCGAGCCAGCTCGGCACGCTCACGGTCAACGGCACGATCGCCCAGAACTTCCGCGGACGCGTCGCCGAGGGCAACCCCCAGGTCTCCGGCTACACGAAGAACTACTGGTATGACCCGCGGCTCGCGACGATCCAGCCGCCGTACTTCCTCAACCCGGTGGACACCACCTGGGTCGTCACGCGGCTGACCGAATGCGACGGCATCACCACCTGCTGAGGCGAGCCGTCACGGGCGCCGGCAGCCAACACGTGCGCTCGCGCGTCCGCTGAATACCGCTTCATATCCCCGCTGACGGCGCTCAACAAAAGGGCGATTCGCGCCGACAACGAGATTGATCATGCGTAACGAAGGTACCCGCGCGGGCCCCCGCCCGATTTTGCGCTCTCGCGTCGCGGCGTGTCTTCGCGGGCAGGCGGGCGACACGATGATCGAGTTGACCGTCGACGACCTGCTCGTCGCGCTGATCGAGATCGCCACCTTCACCGGCTACGCATCGG
>JBEKSK010000300.1:0-3573 GCA_049517155.1 Solirubrobacteraceae bacterium | reverse complement strand
AGAGCTGACAGAAGTGCCATCGCGAACGCCAAACGCCCGATCTCTGTCAGCTGTGTCAGCAGAAACGGCACTCCAGACGTGTCGCACGGTCTGCGCCCACGCTTCGCTCGCGCGAGCCGGAATGCGTGCCGCGTCGACGTTGCGGTGACCCGCGTTGCTCTCGGGGACGGCGTAGGCGAACCGACCGACGAGTCCCTGCGAGCGCGCGGTTGCGTGCGTCACGAGCGTGGCGAGAACGTGTGGCTGCGGCGCCAGGCAGATGGAAAGCAGAGGGCGGTCGAACTCCTCGCTGTCGCGGCTGCGGCGATCGACGATCGTCGGGTCGGCGGTGTACGCGCCGCAGACGAGGTGCAGGTTTGCCGACCCACTCTTATCGTGGCGGCCGAGGAGGTTGTCGAGGAACGCCGACTCGGCCGAGAGCACGGCCATCTTGCCGTGTGCCGCCAGCAGCCCGGCCAGCGCCTCGGGGGTCGCGTCGTCGGCGAACAGGCGTCGCCGCGCCGGCTCGCCGATCTCGTCGTGCTCGCGCTGCGCGTCGATCAGCTCCCGCTCTGCGTCGTCGTCGGCCTCTGCCCGTCCGCTCTTGCTGGCCGCCGTCGTGAGCTTTCCGATCCTCTCGGCGAGCACTTTGCGGCGGGCGCGATCGGCGAGGAACGCCGGCTCGGTCGCCTTTCGCAGCTCGGCCTGCAAATGCACGAGCGGTCGTTTCGCCTCGCGCAGGACAGACGACTTGCGCTCGCCCGATCCCATCGCCACGAGCAGGTACAGCGCGACACTCGGCTCGACCCAGCCCCCACAGTCAATCTCGGGGCCCATCGCAGCTGCCGACAGCACGCCGATCGCTGCGAGCGCCGCAAGGTCCGTCGGCGTCTGCGTGTCCTCAGCCACCGCGAGCACCCACTCGCGAAGAGCAGACGGGAGGGCCTCAACCGGGAACGGTGGTCGATCCCACGCGACGAGCGGCGGCCATTCGCTATCGCCACCCCCTAGCTCGGACACCACGGGCGCCGGCCGTGCCGCCGGCTTCACGCCGTCGGCCATTCTCAGCAACATGGTGCGCACGCCGGCCCCCGACATTCCGCTGCCGGTCGCTTCGCGGATCAAGGCCCCGACGTCCCACCCATCCTCGCGGGTCGGGTCGAGGTTCAAGAGCCGGACTTCGGCGGCGACTGGGACGAGCTGATCGGCGAGCCATGCTGCGGCCTCGCGTCCCTGCGTGTCGGCGTCCAGGCACAGCACCACCCGGCGGCCCGCGAACCGCGCGGACCAGCTCAGATCGCGCTTTCCTGCGCCGGGGATCGCGACAGCCGGGATACCAACCGACCACAACGAGATCGCGTCAGGTTCGCCCTCGGTAATCCATATGGACTCGCCCACGTCGATCGTCTCCGGCGCCGGCCACAGCTCGCGGACCGTCCCGGGCGCAGCGAGCATCTTGCTCTGACCGTCGCCCCGCATGTCCGGATTCGGCTGGTAAAGGCCCAGACCCACGAGCTTGGCCTCACGATCGCGAATCGGGATTGTGATGCGAGTACCGTCGAGCCCGATGTTCAACCGCTCGATGGCCGTCAGGCTCCACGAGCGCAGCTCCGCGAGACGCCGCAGGGCACCCGCGTTCGTAAGCAGCGCCTCGTGGCAGCGATCGACGTGGGCCGTGTCAATCGAGAACCGCGACGATCTCGCGGCCAACGAGCGGCGTGGGGACGTCGCCAGGCCGCTGGCGCGCCCGTTGCTGCTTACTGCGAACAGCTCGTGCAGCTCGATCCCGAGAGCGCTGCAAACGTCGTCGTGGGTGCAGCCCGCGTGACAGTGCAGAAGCACGCGGTACTCGTCTCCCTCGGCGACCGAAAGTGACGCGGTGCGGTCGTCGTGCGCCGGGCACTGTGCCTCAAATCGACAAGGGCCGTCGGCCTTCACCCGGGAGTCGCGGGCAGCGAGACGGTCGAGAATCCCGTCGATCGGCCTCATGCCTGACCCCGCTTCGCCTCAACGTCAGCGGCGAGCATTTGCCACGCTTGCTGCCGCGCCCATTCGGGCACTTCGTCGCTGTAGAACCGCTCCAACCGTTCGGATGCGGTCAGTCCCGGCGTGACGTACTCGAACGTCTCAAACGTGAAGCGCGGTCCGAGTAATGCCGGGTCCGATGGGCCAGGCGGGTCGCTACTGCTTGCCGCCCGAGTCGCGCGTCGCGCCGGCCGGCCTGACCGCAGCGAACCGCGGCGCCGCCTGATCCCACGGCAGGGGCCCGCGTGCGAGCGTGGCCGGACCCAAACCGGCTGGCCATACACAACGCGACCGCAGACACGAGCCCATGGCCTCAGGACACCGCCCTTGCCGCTGATACCACGGTTCACCTTGGCAGGCACCAGGCCGGCCATCAGCTTGGCGAGTTGCTGGGCGTCGCTGTCAGCACTGGCGACGCGCAGCTCGTCCGGTGACTTATACGCATGCTGCGATTTGCGCATTCCCATCCCAGCCCTCCTTGTTGTGCGTTCCCGTCGTGCCGGCGAATTGTCGATCGCGTGCTGGCGGGGCGCTATTTATTGCATGCCGGCAGCCTACTGGCACAAAATGAGATTCCCGTCGCTTCATACCCGCAGGATGCGCCAATTGGCCGGCGGGGTAACGTCGAAACGGACCCTCTCGGCACGCTCGCGGGCTGTCCGCGGGTACACTGCCAATGCGCCCACTCAGCCGGGCCTTGTTGTCTGAAGCTCCCCAACCACTGTCGATCTGGTTGGGGAGCTTCTTCGTTTCTGCCCTCACTGCTCGCCCGAAGCGCCCTGGATTTGTCTCCGGGTCCCTCCGACGGGACGCCTCCACTAGCGCGCGCCCGCCTACCCCGCCCCGTCCCATGGCAAGCGCGCGAGCGAGTGTGAAAGTCGCGACATCGACGCTGGGTCGCCTCAGGTGCGTCGCGCTCGCACGCGCCGCCGTGATGTCAAACGTCGGCAGCTGGCGGTCCATCGCGCATGCTGCCCTAGCCGACGATCGGCAGCGTGCACAGAATCGACGTAGTCAAATGCCGGCAGTACAGCGCCGCTGTACCTGCGATTATTGGGTGATGAGTGGAGTTGCTCCTATCGAGCGGATTGCCGGCAAGAAACTCCGCCATGTGACCTACGGCAACGAGCTGGACGTTGAGCGCGTAATCACGGCGATGATTGTCTGCGACACCACCGACGACGCGATCGCGATGCTCCAAGTTGAAGGGCTCGGCGCGGACGCGGTGACGCTGCGCAACATTCGCTCAGAGCACCGACGGCGAATCGAGGAGCGGCGCGACGAACTCGCGCCCGCCCTCGAAGGGATTCTCGCGAACGATCTGCTCGACACTGCCCGTCGCGCCGCGGTGATCACCAGCCTGGCGCTGGAGCGGGCGCAAGAGAAGCTGGAGCGCGGCCTGGTCGAAGATCCTGCGCGCGTAGCCCGCGATGTGGCGCAGGTGGCGTCGCAGGCCATTGAAAAGCGGCTCGCCATCCAAGGCCGGCCAACGCAGATCGTCGAGCATCGCGACGTCGCGGAGATCGTGCGCGCTCTGGAAGCGCTCGGCGTCGTGGAAGTCGTCGGGCT
>JBEKSK010000299.1:0-3586 GCA_049517155.1 Solirubrobacteraceae bacterium | reverse complement strand
ACTCGCGCGCTGGATGGCGGTCGGCCTCCTGATGTGCGGCGCGCCGATCGCGGCGATCGGAGGGGCGGCCACGGGAATTCCCGCGATCGCGTTCATGGTCGGATGGGGCATGGGCATGGCGGTGTCCGACGTCGCGGCGCAGGCTGTGCTGAACCGCGTGGTCGCGGCCCGGTCGCTCGCCCCGGTGACAGGCCTGATGGAGAGCTCGAAGCTCCTTTTCGAGGGCGGAGCGTGCCTGCTTGCACCGGCGCTCGTGAGTACGCTCGGCATCCGCGATGCCCTGCTGGTGGTGGGCGTGGTGGTCGCGCTCGTCGTAGCGAGCGGGGCACGTGCGTTCACGCGAATTGATGCGCGCTCGGCCGGCCGCGTCGACGTCAGTCACCTGCTGGCCGGCGTCAACCTGTTTCACCGGATGCGAGTTGACCTGCTGGAAGGGGTGGTCGCTGCGCTGAAGCCACTCGAAGTCGTAGCCGGCCAGGATGTGCTGACGCAGGGGGTCGACGACCACGGTGGCTGGTACCTCGTGGACCAGGGCCGGCTCGAGGTGCTAATCGACGGCTTCATGGTCAACGAACTGCGGCGTGGTGACGGGTTCGGAGAACTCGCCCTGCTGCGTGATCGCCCGCGCGCCGCGACGGTTCGGACCGTCACTGACGCGAGACTCCTGACGCTCGAGCGTGACGCCTTCCTGACCGCGGTCGGGGGAGGCGACGTGCCGGTGAGCGGGAGCTTCGACGCGACCGACGTCAGCGGAGAGGATCCCGTCGAGCTGCTGGCTCGCTTGCCGCTCCTGCAGGGGATCGGCGTGCGAACCCTCGCGGAGCTCGCGGCTCGCGGCGTGGCGCACGACGTCACGGCGGGAACGGCGATCGTGACCGCCGGTGAGGTGGACGACCACTACCACGTGTTGCTGAGCGGCCTCGCACGCGTCTTCGTCGGCGACGACATGCGGTCCCAGCTGCTGCCCGGCGACGGCTTTGGCGAGATCGCCGTGCTCCACCGCGTCCCGCGCTCGGCAACGGTGCGCGCCGAGGGGCCGTGCAAAGTCCTCACGTTGACCGGAGACGATCTGCGTGCGGCGATCGCAACGCGCGGCGGTCGCGTCGCTCAAATGGCCGCGGCCGCCACAAGCGAATTTTCAGATAATGCAACCGGAGACTGAGATCCGCCCGCCAAACGGGGACGCGGCCCGAGGCGAGGCGGCCCATCCAGCGCCGCGCGAGCAATAAAGGAGAAAGGGCATGTTCAGCACAGTCGTTGTTGGCGCAGATGATTCGAGCACCGCGCGCGAAGCCGTGATGATCGCCGCAGATGTCGCGCAAACGGGCGGAGCCCAGCTTCACATCGTGACGGCTTACGACCCGAAGTCGGTCCGCCTTGATCACCTGCCGGCGGAGCTCCGCTACGCCGGAGGCGAGCACCCGGCCGAGGCGCTGCTTCGCAGATTGTCGGAGCTCGTCAGGGAGCGCGGCCTCGAGCCGATCGTGCACGCCGCCGAGGGGGACCCGGTCGATGCGATCGTGGCGGTCGCGGAGAGCGTCGACGCCGATCTCATCGTCGTCGGCAACAAGGGGATGAAGGGGGTGCGCCGGGTGCTCGGGAGCGTCCCCAACTCGGTCGCCCACAAGGCTCCCTGCTCGGTCCTGATCGCGGACACCACGGCAGCGGCGTGAATCGCAACTGACGGACGACGAGGACGTGACCCCGCCTGCAGCGGCAGACGTGCACTAGCATCGCCTCGCGATGCGCCGGCGCGCCTGGCAGAAACGCAAGCGAGTGCTGCTGGCGGTGGTCACCGCCGCCACGGTCGGCTTGGGCCTGCTCGCCTACGCAACAGGCCTGCTCTATCCGCTCGAGGCGCAGTCAATTGATGCGCGCTTCTCGATCAGAGGCACCCAGACGGCGCGGTTGAAGGACTTCGCGGTTGTGGCGGTCGACGAGGAGACGTTCAACCATCTGCGCCAGAACTGGCCCTTCCCGCGGCGCTACCACGCGGTCGTGATCGACCACCTGCTCGCCGCCGGTGCAAAGGTGATCGCCTTCGACATCCAGTTCACGCAAAGAACCGACGTTGCCGACGACAACGCGCTGATCGAGGCCGTCGACCGCGCCCACAACATGGTCCTCGCGACCGATGCGGTCGACTCGAACGGGCAGACGGGCGTGCTCGGCGGCAACGCCCTGCTCAAGGAGGTCGGCGCCCGCGCCGGCAATTCGACGGTCAGAGCCGACTCCCAGTCGGTGTTCCGCGACATGCAGCACTCCTACCAGTCGATCGACACATTCCCGGTCGCGATCGCCTCCGACGTGGAAGGCCACGAGATCAGCCCGAAGCTGTTCGGCGGCTCCCAGCAGCCGGTGCCGATCGACTACGCCGGGCCGCCCGGGACCGTGCTGACGATCCCCTACTGGGAGGTTTACGAGAACAAGTTCCCGGCCTCGGCGGTGCGGGGCAAGATAGTGATCGTCGGGGCATCGGCGCACGAACTGCAGGACAACCACCCGACGCCAACCTCAGGCGCGCAGGAGATGGCCGGGCCGGAGATCCAGGCCAACGCGGCGGCCACGGTGCTCGCCGGGATCCCGCTGCGCAACGGCCCCGGCTGGCTGAACGTTCTCCTGATCGTGTTCTTCGGGGCAGCCCTGCCGCTCGCGAGCATCCGCGTCCGCCTGTGGCGCGCGTTGGCCGGGGCGCTCCTGCTCGCCGCAGTGTTCGTCGTGGCTACGCAACTTGCGTTCGATGGAGGGACGATCATCACCTTCACCTACCCGCTCCTCGCGCTCGTGCTGGCGGTCATCGCGACGCTCACGATCGTGCTACTTGGCGAGGCCTTTGAGCGCCAGCACGCGCGCGACATCTTCGCCCGCTTCGTGCCACCGGGTGTCGTCGACGAGGTACTCGCGCGCACCGACGACGACTTCCGCCTCGGCGGCGTCGAGCGCGACTGCACGGTGCTGTTCAGCGATCTGCGCGGTTTCACGAGTTTTGGTGAAACGCAGCCCGCGGCGAAGGTGATCGAGGTGGTCAACTTCTATTTGAACGAGATGACCGAGGCGATTCTCGCCGCCGGCGGCACGCTGATCGCCTATATGGGCGACGGCATCATGGCCGTCTTCGGCACGCCGATCGAGCAGCCCGACCACGCCGATCGCGCGCTTGTGGCGGCGCGCGAGATGATGGGCCTGCGGCTTCGCCGCTTCAACGACTGGCTCGCGGAGCAGGGCCACGAGTCCGGCTTCCGAATGGGCATCGGACTCAATAGCGGCACGGTCATGGCCGGCAACGTCGGTTCGGCGCAGCGTGTCGAGTACACCGCGATCGGCGACACCACGAACACAGCTTCACGGCTCGAGGGCATGACGAAGGGGACGCCGCACATGCTGTTCATCTCCGAGACCACACGCGAGCGCATGGCCGAGGTTCCCGACGACATGGTGTTCGTCGACAACTTCGACATCCGCGGGCGCGTTAACAAGATGGCGGTCTACTCGCTGCCCGATCCCGAGGACGCGCCCGGAGCAAAGCCGGCCTCCCCGGCCCAGGAGCCGACTGCGCCGGCGGGCGCGACGCCGTAGCCCGGCCTGC
>JBEKSK010000298.1:0-3597 GCA_049517155.1 Solirubrobacteraceae bacterium | reverse complement strand
TCGGCGCTGCACACGACGAGCGCGCCGTGCTCGCGCGCCGGCGCGATCAGCGGCTCGAGGTCCTCGACCGCGCCGAGGAAGTTGGGCTGGGCGACGAACACGGCGCTGACGTCGTCATCGATCGCCCGCGCCCAGGCGTCGAGGTCGGTCACGCCGTCCGCGAGCGCAACCTCATCGACGCTCGTGCCGTAGCCGGCCGACAGCGTCCGCAATGTCTCGCGCGTGTGCGGGTGGACGCCGCGCGAGATCACGAACCGCGACCGGCCGTTGGTCAGCTTCGCGAGGTAGCCGGCGGCGGCCAGCGCCGAGGGGCCCTCGTAGACCGACGCGTTGGAGACGTCCATGCCGGTCAGCTCGCAGATCGCCGTCTGGTACTCGAACATCACCTGCAGCCCGCCCTGGGAGATCTCGGGCTGGTAGGGCGTGTAGGGGGTCAGGAACTCGGAGCGGCCGAGCAGCATGTCGATCAGCGCCGGAACGTAGTGGTCATACATCCCCGCACCGAGGAAGCACAGTTCGTCCTCGGTGCTGCCGTTGCGCGCCGCCAGCGTGCGCAGGTGCGCGTAGACCTCGGCCTCGCCGAGTCCCGGCGGAAGGTCGAGCTCACGCTCCAGCCTGACAGCCGCCGGGATCTCGCCGAACAGCTCCTCGACGCTCGCGACACCGATCGCCTCGAGCATCGCCTCGCGGTCGGAGTCGGTGACGGCGGTGTAGCGGCTCATCGGCTCAGCGCAGCAGCGCGACGTAGGCGTCCGGTTCAAGCAGCGCGCCGGTCTGCGCAGGATCCGCGACTCGGACCTTGACGATCCAGCCCGCGCCGTAGGGATCCTCGTTGATCGCCTCCGGCGTCTGCGCGAGCGAATCGTTCACCTCGATCACCTCGCCCGACAGCGGCGCGACCACGTCCGAGACGGCCTTGACGGACTCGACCTCGGTGTAGGGCTCGTGCTGGGTCACCTGTGTGCCCACGGCGGGGGGGTCGAAGAACACGACCTCGCCCAGCGCGTCCTGCGCATGCCAGGTGATGCCGAACGTCGCGACGTCACCGTCGATGCGAACCCAGTCGTGCTCGGGGTGGTAAAGCAGATCTTGCGGGTAGGACGCTTCGGCCATCGGCTTGCTACCTCCACCTTATTGGTTTGGCGCTCACACCTTCAAGAGCGGTCGCTTCGCCACGCGCGCCCGCCGGTGCTTGCCGCGCACGTCGATCTCGAACTCGCTGCCCACGACCGCCTTCGCCGCCGGCAGATAGGCCATCCCGATACCGACATCGAGGGTCGGCGAGAAGGTGCCGCTGGCGACGACGCCGCCGCCGAGCACCGGGTCGCCGGGGCGCGCCGCGCCGCGGTCTGTGATCACGAACGGGACGAGCAGTTCGGCGGTGCCGCCCGCGCGCGCGGCGGCGACCGCCGGCGCGCCGATGTAGCCCCCGGCGGCACGGCAGCACCAGCCGAGGCCGGCCTCGATCGGCCCGCGCTGCGTCGAGAGATCGTTGCCGTAGAGGTGGAAGCAGGCCTCGGTGCGCAGGGTGTCGCGAGCCGCGAGGCCCGCCGGCTTGGCGCCGCGGCGCACCAGCGCGTCCCATACCTCCGGCGCGTCCGCCGGCGCCAGCAACAGCTCAACGCCGTCCTCGCCGGTGTAACCGGTGCCGGCGACGAGCATCTCGGCACCATCGACGGTGCGCGCGCCGATCGTCATCCGCTCGGGCAGCGGCGCGTTCGCGATCGCCTGCACGATCTCGCGCGCCAGCGGCCCCTGGACCGCGAGCATCGCGTAGTCGGCCGCGCGGTCGATCACCTCGACGTCGAGCCCGGCCGCGTGCGCGCTGAACCACGCGAGGTCGCGCTCGTGGTTGGCGGCGTTGGTGACGGTGAGGTAGCGATCGGCCTCCAGGCGATAGGTGAAGAGGTCGTCGAGCACGCCGCCGTCCTCGCGCAGCATCAGCGTGTACTGGGCGCCCGAGATCGGGACCCGCTCCACGTCGTTGGTGCACAGCGCCTCAAGCAGCTCCAGCGCGGCGGGCCCCGTCGTCTCGATCTGGCCCATGTGCGAAACGTCGAAGATCCCGGCGGTGGCGCGCACCGCGAGGTGCTCGGCGATCACGCCGTCGTAGCGGACCGGCATCTCCCAGCCGGCGTAGGGAACCATGCGGGCGCCCAGCGCGACGTGGGCGTCATACAGCGGGGTGTGACGAAGCGGAGCAGACACGCGCCTCAAAGCTACAACGTCGGGCTTCCTACTCGCCGTCCTCGCCGTCAAAGTAGGCGAGCTGCTCGCCGCAGGCCAGCATGTATGACACCGCGTCCGGGGCGCCGAAGCTGCCGCCGCGGGCGCCGATCTTGCCGCTGTCGGGGTATTCGATCAGATCAGCCGGGGCGCTCGAGCTGGCCATCAGGTAGCGCACCGGCGAGTCGGTGTTGTTGATCAGCTGGTGCGCCCCTTCGCGCCCGGCCGGCAGCGACACGACCTCGCCGGTGAGCAGTTCGCGCTCGCCGCCGGGGCCGCGCAGCGTGGGACGGCCGCGCAGGACGATCAGCAGCTCCTCGATCCCGAAGTGCGCGTGGTAGGGCATGTTGCGCTTGCCCGCCGCCAGCTCGTAGACGCCGACGCCGATCCGCTGGCAGCCGGCGGCCGCCCCCACGCGGTTGCCGCGGACGGCGAACCCCCCATGCGCGATCTCGCGCTCCCACTCCTCGCCGAAGATGTTTGGACCGGGCGGCTGCGCCATCCGGCGCCACGCTATCAGCGCGCGCTCACTGCGCCCCGGCGCAGCCGGCCTGCCGGCGGAGCCCCTGAAAGAGCCTCAGCGCAGGAACGGCGGGACGTCGATGTCCTCGTCGCGGATCTCGGGAGCGCGGTCGGGACGGCGCGGGCGGCGTGCGCCGCGCGCCTCGCCGGCGCCGGTGTCGAAGATTCCGCTGGCGCGGGCGCCCGAGCGGCCACGGTTCTGGAAGCCGGTGCCGATCACCGTGACGCTGACCTCGTCCTCCAGCGACTCGTCGATCACGGCGCCGAAGATGATGTTGGCATCGCGCTCGGCGGCGGCCTGGACGATCTCGGCCGCCTCGTTGACCTCGAACAGGCCGAGGTTGCGCCCGCCGGTGATGTTCAGCAGGATGCCGGTCGCGCCGTCGATCGCCTCCTCGAGCAGCGGTGAGGCGATCGCCGCCTTCGCAGCGTCGGCGGCACGGCTCTCGCCGGTGCCCGTGCCGACGCCCATCACGGCGGTGCCGGCGTCGGTCATGATCGTGCGCACGTCGGCGAAGTCGAGGTTGATCAGGCCGGGGATCGTGATCAGGTCGGTGATGCCCTGCACGCCCTGGCGCAGGACGTTGTCGGCCTCCCTGAAGGCGTCGAGGATCGACGTGCGCCGCTCGACGACGGTCAGCAGGCGTTCGTTCGGGATCACCAGCAGCGTGTCGACGACCTCGCGTAGCTTGCGGATGCCCTCCTCGGCCTGGCGCGCGCGCGTTGCGCCCTCGAACTCGAACGGGCGCGTCACGACGCCGACCGTCAGCGCGCCGATCTCGTTCTTGGCGATCTCGGCGATCACGGGCGCCGCGCCACTGCCGGTGCCGCCGCCCTCGCCGGCCGTGA
>JBEKSK010000297.1:0-6578 GCA_049517155.1 Solirubrobacteraceae bacterium | reverse complement strand
GCGTCGGCCGGCGAGGCGCTGCGCGCGCTGGCTGACTCGTCGGCCAGAGCATGAAGGTATTCTTCCCGGTCGCCCGGCATCTCAGGAGCGTCATTGGCACCCACGCGCAGGCCCAGCAAGTCAAAGTACACCGCTGACCGCGGAATTCCCGGTGCGTTCGAGGGCGAGACCGTCACCCGGCGGCGCTTTATGACGGGAACGGTGCACGGCGCCGGCGCGCTCGCCACGATGGGCTTCGCGCTTCCCGCGCTCGCCTTCGCGATCGGCCCGATCTTCAACAACGACACGCTCGGCTGGCAGACGATCGGCACGCCGGACATGTTCCCCGACGACAACTACATCCCGGCGGTGATCGTGATCGCGCCCGGGATCGGCGAGGCCGGCAACAGCACCGTCTACATCCGCGCCCGCAACCCGGCGATCGACACGTTGCCACCGACCCAGTTCAACCGCTGGATCGCGATCTCGACACGCTGCGCGCACCTCGGCTGCCCGGTGCGCTGGGTGCCCGCCTCGGAGCGCTTCATCTGCCCGTGCCACGGCGGCGTGTACGACCTCCAGGGGGTGCGCGTCGGCGGGCCGCCGCCGCGCCCGCTCGACCGCTTCTTCACGCGGCTGCACGAGGGCTACGTCCAGGTCGGCGCGCGCTACAGCGTCAACAGCGAGCTGCGGGCCTTCTCGCCCCGTGATCCGGGCGAGCCGCTTGACGGGATCGGCCAGTACCTCTATCCGTCGCGCCCGAGCGTGCGCATCTGATGCCGAAGCTCCCCGCGCCGCCGATCCCGCCCCGCTTCCTGCCCCAGCCCCCGCCGCCCGGCACCCAGCGCGGCCGCCCGCGCACGCCGCTTGAGAAGGGCGCCGAGGCGGGCAAGTCCGCGGTCGACTGGATCGACGAGCGCACGTCGCTGTCGGGCGGGGTGCGCTGGGCGCTGTTCCGCAAGGTGCCGAAGGGGACCAACTGGTTCTACACGCTCGGTTCGGCGACGATGATCGCCTTCCTCAACCAGGCGGTGACCGGCGTCTTTCTCGCGATGTACTACCGCCCGGACGCCGGCGGCGGCGCCTACGAGTCGGTGCGCTACATCACCAACGACGTGTTCCTTGGGCAGTTCGTGCGCGGCATGCACAAGTGGGGCTCCTCGGTGATGGTGATCCTCGTCTTCCTGCACATGGGGCGCACCTTCTTCTTCGGCGCCTACAAGTATCCGCGTGAGCTGAACTGGGTGATCGGCGTCGTGCTGCTGATCCTGACGATGACGATGTCCTTCACCGGCTACCTGCTGCCGTTCGATCAGCGCTCGTACTGGGCCACGATCGTCGGCGTCAACATCAACGGCACGGGGCCGCTGCTGGGCCCCTACCTGAGTGACTTCCTGCGCGGCGGGCCCGAGTTCAGCGCCACGACGCTGTCGCGCTTCTATTCGATCCACATGCTGCTCGTGCCGGGCGCGATCGCCGCGATGCTCGGCGCCCACCTCTACCTCGTCGCGAAGCTCGGCACCACCGCGCCGCCCTGGCTGCGGGCCAAGCCCGAGCCGGAGCTCGTCGAGGAGCAGCTGTGAACCAGCGCGAGAAGGAGGAGTACCTCCGCGAGTACTCGATCCTGAAGAGCCAGGGCAAGCCGTTCTTCCCCTACGCGGTCGCGAAGGACGGGCTGATGGGGTGCCTGGTCGTCGCGATCATCATGGCGCTCTCGATCGTGCTCGGCGCGGAGCTCGGCCCGAAGGCCAACGCCGCGACGACCACCTATACGCCGCGGCCCGAGTGGTACTTCTTCTTCCTCTTCGAGCTGCTGCGCGTGATCAAGCCGCCGAACTTCGTCGGCCTCGCGACGATCGGCGTGCCGACGCTCGCGATGATCCTGCTGTTCCTGCTGCCGTTCTACGACCGCAGCCCCGAGCGCCACCCGCTGCGGCGCCCGGTCGCGACGCTGTCGGGGATCTTCGTGATCTGCGCGATGGCCTACCTGACCTATCTCGGGGCCAACGCCGGCCCGCCGACCGAGAACACCATTCCCGCGCCTGCGGCAGTCGTCGCGCAGGGCAAGCAGGCCGTCTCGGAGTTCTACCTCGGCCGCGCCGTCGTCGCGCAGTCCGGCTGCGAGGCCTGCCATCTGATCGGCACCAACGGCAACAACGGTCCCGGGCCCGAGCTGACGGAGATCGGTGATCGCATCCCGGCGCAGGGGATCGCGCGGACGCTCGTGAACCCGACTGAGCCGATGCCGTCCTACGGCGGCTCCGGCGGCCTCCCGGCCAAACAGTTCAGCGCCGTCGTCACCTTCCTGTCAGACCTGAAATAGATGCCCGGCGAAACGCCCGGTACGCTCGAAGCGGGCCAGGTGAGAGCGATGTTCGATCGCATCGCCGGTCCGTACGACGCGATGAACACGCTGATGACGGCCGGCCTGCATCACCGCTGGCGCGAGCGGGCGGTGGAGCTCGCGGCGGTCGGGCCAGGCAGCCGGGTGATCGACGTCGCGACCGGCACCGGCGATCTCGCGATCGCGCTGGCGCGCGCCGTCGCCCCCGGCGGCGAGGTGGTGGCCTGCGACTTCTCCGAGCAGATGCTCGCCAGAGCGCGCGCGAAAGCGCCGGAGCTGCGCTTCGAATGGGCCGACGCCCTCTCGCTGCCCTACGCCGGAGACCACTTCGACGCCGCGACCGTCGGCTTTGGCGCGCGCAACTTCTCCGACCTGCGGCGCGGCATCGAGGAGATGGTGCGGGTCGTGCGCCCAGGCGGGCGAGTTGTGATCCTCGAGATCACGCGACCGACCCGCGAGCCGCTCGCCAGCTTCTTCCGCGGCTGGTTTGACCGCGTCGTGCCCGCCATTGGGCGGTTTGCCGGACAGGGCGCCGCATACAGCTACCTGCCCAGCTCGGTGCGGCGCTTTCCCGGGCCGCGCGAGCTCGCCGCGCTGATGGACGGCTGCGGCTTGGCGCGNNNNTCATCGCCATCCATGTCGGCGAGGTGGCCTGATCGAGGCGGTCGCGGACCCGTTCGACGCGATTCTCGAGCTCGGCGGCGAGCCGCTGCGAACCGCGATGGCCGCCGTCGAGACGCGGCTGCGCGAGATCGCCGCGGTCGAGGAGCATTCGCTGGCGACGCTGGCGGCCGGCGGCAAGCGCCTGCGCCCGTTGCTGGTCCTGGTCGCCGGACTCGGCAGCAGCGCGCACGTGGGGCTGTCGCGAGCCGCGGCGGCGGTCGAGCTGATCCACTCCGCCACGCTCGTGCACGACGACGTGCTCGACGATGCGCCGCTGCGGCGTGGGCGCGAGACCGTCTTTGCCGCCGCCGGACGCACCGCCGCGACGGCGACGGGCGATCTGCTGTTCTCGAGCGCGTTCGCCGAGCTCGCGCGAAACGGGGCCATCGCCCAGTTGCGGGCGCTGTCGGGCGCCTCCGCCGCGCTGGCGCGCGGCGAGCTGATGCAGCGCGCCGACGCCTGGCGCGCCGATGTCACGCTCGAGCGCTACCTGCAGCGTTGCGAGTTGAAGACCGCGCGGCTGTTCGCCGCCGCGTGCGAGCTCGGCGGGCTGGTCGGCGGTGGCCCGCCGCTGTGGCCGTTCGGGCGCGCCGTCGGCCTGGCCTTCCAGTTGCTCGACGACGTGCTCGACATCACCGGTCCGGCGGAGCGCACCGGCAAGCGCCGCGGCACCGACCTGCTGGACGGCACCGTCACGCTGCCGCTGATCCTCGCGCGGGAAAGCTCAGCGGAGCTCGCCGAGCTTGATCTGCGCGCGATCGCGGGAGCCGCCGAGGCGGACCGGATCTGCACGGCGATCGAGGCGACCGGCGCCGTCGAGCGTGCCCGCCGCCGCGCACTCGACCTGGTCGCGACCGCCAAGCGCGAGCTGCCGACGCAATGCCCGCGCCGCCAGCGCGAGGCGCTCGAGCTGATCGCCGACGGCCTGGTCGAGCGTTTCGCCTAGTGGACGGCGGCGTCGCGACGCGAGTGCGGCGCACGATGTTCAAAGCTTGAAGCGCGGGGAGCAAGGCACGAGCGGCCGCGGCCGCTCGGTGGACCGGGCGTCGCGGCGGTCATCGTCAAGCTGATCAGGCGGCTCGCAGCGAGCCCGCCAGGCGCGGTGGCGAGCTGGCCGCTCAGAAGTCGAACGGAACGATCAGGTCGCGCTCGAGTGCCGCGGCGAAGGCCTCCACCTCGGCCTCCATGCAGGCGCGCGAGACGCGTGTGAGCGTGGACTGAAGCTTGCGGGTGCCGCGGTCGAGCTCGCGGTCGAAGCGGTCGACGGCCTCCTGGCCGAAGACGCCGGTGCCGCTCCACTCGCAGTTGGGGCAGCGCAGCACGACGCGCCAGTGCGAGCGGCCGATCAGCGACCAGTCGATCGGCTGTACCAGCATGGATCCGCAACTGCCGCAGCGGCAGAGTTCCGGATCAGCGGTGGTCTCGTCGTACTCCTCGATCTGCGCGAGGTAGGGAGCATCCTCGTCGGCACGGTTCGGCAACTCCAGGTCACGGGTACGCCGCTTGCGATGGGCATCCATGGATGGTTCATCGGCCGCGGGCGCTCCGCGCTTGAGCGCCCGGTGAATCTCTGGTTGCACGGTAGGCTGTGAGCGCATGCCCCGCGTGATCCGGCCGGTCCGCCACGAGGATCATCTGAGCCTCGTCGAGCATTTGGATGAGCTGCGGACGCGGCTCATCGTCAGCCTGGTCGCAATCGGCGTCGCCTTCGCGTTCTGCTTCTGGCAGAACCATGCGCTGCTGCACCTGATCGGCGACCCCTACGCCAAGGAGACGCAGGGCCAGGTCAAGAAATGCCAGGGCGAGCAGGGGCCCGACTGGTGCACCGATCAGGCCGTGAAGGCGACCGCGCACACCCTCCAGGCGCTCCTCAAGGTGGTCGAAAATCCCTCGAGCGGCCTGAGCACGCCGTCGCGCAGCTCCCTGAACGCCACGAAGCCGGCCCTCCAGCAGGCCCTCGCCAGGCTGCCCAAGACGGTTCCGGCCAACAGTCTCGTGACGATCGGCATCGGTGAGCCGTTCACCGCGACGATCACGGTCACGTTCTACTTCTCGCTGCTCCTGTCGCTGCCGATCATCCTCTACGAGCTCTACGGGTTCCTGATCCCGGCCTTCAGCCCGGACGAGCGTGCGCTCGCCCGGCCGGTGCTGGTGGCGGTGCCCGGCCTCTTCGCGGGTGGAGTGCTGTTCGGCTACTTCGTGGTGTTGCCGGCTGCTGTGCATTTCCTGCAGAACTTCAACAGCGGCTCATTCGAGCAGTTCGTACAAGCGTCGAGCTACTACTCGTTCGCGGCTCTGATCATGCTCGCGATGGGCGTCATCTTCCAAGTGCCGCTGGCCGTCGTTGCCGCGGCTCGCGCCGGGATCGTGACTCGCCGCCAGCTGCGGAAGAACCGGCGCTTCGCGATCGTCGCTGCAGCGCTGATTGCAGCGCTGCTTCCCGGCGACGTCGTGACGATGACACTCGAGACGTTGCCGGTCATCGTGCTCTACGAGGTCGGTATCCTCGTTGTCGCGTGGCTCGACCGGCGCGACGTCCGCCGCGAGCGGGCGAGGCAGCGCACCGCCCCCACCAGCGCCGAACCGCCGCCACCGCCGCCTCCACCTCCTCCCCTACCTCCACCTCCTCCACCGATATCAGCTGACAATGCTTTTTGATCTTCGAAGCCCGCATCGACGGCGGGTCATCAAGGTGGTCTACGTGTTCCTCGCGGTGCTGATCGGCGGGGGGCTGATCTTCTTCGGGATCGGCAACGGATCGAACTTCGGCGGTCTGCTCACCGCCGCCGGCAACGGCGGCGGCAGTGGCTCGACCAGCGGCCAGAAGCAGTACATCAACGCTCTGGCAAAAGCCGAGAAGCGGGCGGAGGCCTCGCCGCAAGACGCGGCCCTCTGGCTGAAGGCCGGGGAGGCCGCCTACGCGGTTGCGACGCTGCCGACCAACTACGACTCGAGTACCGGCTACACCGTCGCCGGGCATGTCGCGCTCAACAAGTTGAGGCAGGCGTGGCAGAACTATCTGGCTGCGGCGCCGGGCAATCCCAGCGGCTTCTTCGCCGGCCAGGTCGTCGCGGGGTTCAGCACACCACCGACGGGCGTCGGCGACTACACGACCGCGGAGAGCGCGCAGGAAGTCGTGGCCGCCGCCCAGCCCACCGACGTCAACTACGAGTACCTCGCCTACTACGCCTGGCTCGCGAAGGACGACTCAACCGGCAACCTCGCGGCGGCGAGAGCACGGACGCTTGCGCCGAAGAAGGATCTCGCGACGGTCAACTCGACCCTCGCGGAGATGGAGTCGGTCGCCGGCGTCACCGGTCCGACCGGAGCGACGGGCGCCAGCGGCTCTACGGGAGCGAGCGGCGCCACCGGATCCACGAGCGGCTGATCGCAGCTAAGATCCCGCGCCGGTCACCCAGGCACGCCTCGGGCCGTTAGCTCAATTGGCAGAGCAGGGGCCTCTTAAGCCCAAGGTTGAAGGTTCGATTCCTTCACGGCCCATCGGAAAGCCCTGTAAATCCGGGTACTTAGCTCAAGGGGTACCGGGGATATTCGGAAATATGTCCCGAATATGTCCCAAGATTCGTGTAGC
>JBEKSK010000296.1:0-3695 GCA_049517155.1 Solirubrobacteraceae bacterium | reverse complement strand
AGTCGTGCAGCGAAGGGCCCAGCCGGCGCACGATCCGCCGCTCGATCGCGGCGGCGCGGGTGTACTCGATCAGCTGCTCGCAGATCGCCCACGCCAGCGCCTCGAAGGGCTCGGGACGACGCGCCGGGCGAAGCCAGGGGAAGCGGCGTACAAGACCGCCGATCAACGGGTCGGCCGCAAAGCGAGCGTGAAAAGCAGCCAGCTCATCGTCGATGCCGAGCGCGAAGCGCATACGCGTGAGCGCCAGCTCGCAGCAGCCCGCCGACGGACCCCAGGCGCCGATCACCACGCTGCCGGCGCTCGGCTGCGCCGCGCGCACGAGCACTCCTCGGCCCTCCACGTGCAGCAGCCGCTCCAGCACGCCGCCGCGGACGCGGGTCACGCCGTCGGCGCCGCCGCGGGGCAGCCGCAGCGGCCAGCGCGGCTCAAGCTCAACGCGGCGCTCACATGGTCGGGCGAGGTCGGGCACGGCGTGCCATTGAAGCGCGCGCCGCGGACGCGGCGCCATCAGCGCCGTGCGAGCGTGTGCACATCGACGAGGAAGCGCTGGGATGCGACGACCTCGAACGGCGGAAGCGGGCGTGCAGGGCGCGTTTCGAACGCCACGGCACTCGCGCTGCGCCGCGCCTGCGAGCGGGCGAGCCGGCGCCCGAACACGGCTGCGGTTGCGGCGCCGGCCATGAAGCCGGTGGCGGCGACGGCGGCGACCTGCACGAACGGCGGCGGGCCCTCGCGGACGCTCTGCACGGCGCGGACGTCGGCGACGACAAGGACGCCGTCGACGACCTCGGGATCCTGCGCGCCCTGCTCGGCAGGGGCGTTCGCAGCGGACTGCTCGTGGTCCATCAGACTGGCCCTCCCGCTCGGACGACCGTCAGTCTCGCAGATCAATGGAGGCTACGTTGATAGACGCGGAAGCGCCGCACGATCTCTCCGCCCATGCCCTCCATCGCCCGGTTCATCGGGCGGTTGGTCTCGAGGATGTAGCCCATCTCGCCGCCCTTCTGCGGCGTGCGCTCGGCCGCCTCGAAGTGCAGCTGGTAGAAGCGCGCGGCCACGCCGGTGTGCTGGTAGGCGGGCTTCACGCCGAGCGCGAAGACACGGACTGCGTCGATCTTGCGGCGGTAGTAGAGCGCCTTTGCCCAGCCGAATGGGAGCAGGCGACCACCGAGGTGGGCGAGCACCTGGTTGTAGTCCGGCAGCGTCAGCGCGGCTCCGACGACCTCGCCGGTGTCGGTGCGTTCGGCCAGGTAGGCCCAGTTCTCGTCGAGGATCGGCTTGAGGCTCGCGGCGTAGTGGCGAACCTCCTCCTCGGTCAACGGCACGGACGCCCAGTTGCGCTCCCAGGCGGCGTTGTAGACCTCGAGAAAGCGGGTGATCTCGGCATCCAGGTCGCGCTTTCGCATCGGCCGGCAGACGATCCCGTGCTCAGTCTCGACCTGCGCGGCCATCCGCCAGATCGCGTCGCGAACGCGTGAGCGGCCACTGATGTGCAGGCTCCACATCAGCCAGTCCACCGCCTTCTCGAAGCCGTAGCTCTCGATCAGCGCCCGGTAGTAGGGGTGGTGCCAGCTGGAGAGGATGATCGGCCGGCGTTCGAATCCCTCGATCATCAGGCCGACCTCGTCGTTGGTGGTGAAGTCCATCGGCCCGACCATCAGGTCGCGGCCGCGCGCCCGCAGCCAGGACTCGGCGGCGCGCAGCAGCGCGTGGGCGGTCTCGGGCGAGTCCTCGCACTCGAAGAAGCCGAACAGCCCCCAGCGGTTGTCCTGGAACTCGTTGAAACGGCGGTCGATGTGCGCGCTGATCCGCCCGACCGCGCGGCCGTCGCGCCAGGCGATCAGGTACTCGGCCTCGGCGTGCATGAAGAACGGGTTTCGCTCGCGGTCGAGGCGCCTGCGCATGTCGATGTTCAGCGGCGCGATCCAGCGGGGCTCGTTACGATAGAGCGTCGAGGCAAGCGCGATGAACCTCCGCATGTCGCGCCGATCGGCAACCGGCCGGATCTCGAGACTCACCGACCCAGCCTATATGGCCACTCCTCCCGACGTCTTCGCAAAGATCCGTGGCCACGAGCGGGTCGCGCTGCTGCGCGCGGCTCGCGATCAGGGCCTTCTGCCCTACTTCCACGAGGTCGAATCACCGGCGATGCCGGTGGTGCAGATGGACGGCGCGCCGCGCATCATGCTCGGCTCCAACAACTACCTCGGATTGACCGGCGACGAGCGCGTGATGGCCGGCGCCCGCGACGCGCTGACGCGTTACGGGACCGGCCTGACAGGGTCGCGCCTGCTCAACGGCACAACGCCGCTGCACCTCGAACTGGAGCATGAACTGGCCGAGTGGATGGGCACCGAGGACGCGATCGTCTTCTCGACCGGCCAGCAGGCCAACGTCGGCACGCTCAGTACCCTGCTCGCCCCGGGCGACACGGTCGTCGTCGACTCGGGCGACCACGCCTCGCTGCTCGACGGGGCGCTGCTCTCGCGCGCCAAGCTGCGCGCCTTTCGCCACAACCGCATGGACAAGCTGGAAAGCACTCTGGTCAAGGCCGCCGCCGACGGCGGCGGGGTGATGGTCGTGGTCGACGGGATCTTCTCGATGGAGGGCGACATCGCGCCGCTGCGCGAGATCGCCGCGCTGTGTGAGCGCTTCGGCGCGCGCCTGATGGTCGATGAGGCGCACGCCGTCGGCGTGCTGGGCGCCCGCGGCGCCGGCACCGCGGAGCTGCTCGGGATCGAGGCCCAGGCCGACCTGCGCATGGGGACCTTCTCCAAGTCGCTGGCCTCCTGCGGCGGCTTTGTCGCCGGCGACGCCGACGTGATCGAGTTCCTCAAGATTCAGAGCCGGGCGTTCCTGTTCACCGCCTCCGGCGTCCCGGCGGCGGTGGGCGCCGCACTCGCGGCGCTGCGGGTGATTCGCTCCGACGACGGCCGCGCGCTGATGGCGCGGGTGCTGGAGAACGCCCGCCAACTCAACCGCGGCCTGCACGAACTCGGCTTCGACGTCGTCGAGCCCTCTCCGGTCACCGGCGCCTCGGGGGTGGCGGAGTCGATCATCACGCCGATCGTCCCGGTCCGCGTCGGGGAGGACTGGAAGGCCGCGCTGCTGTGGCGCGCGCTGTGGGACGCCGGGGTGTTCACGAACGTTGCGGTTCATCCGGCGGTGCCGCC
Organism: Solirubrobacteraceae bacterium; assembly: GCA_049517155.1. GTDB lineage: Bacteria > Actinomycetota > Thermoleophilia > Solirubrobacterales > Solirubrobacteraceae > Palsa-513. The sequence goes on along the minus strand of JBEKSK010000296.1, from coordinate 522 downwards.
GGGCGGCGCGCTGCTGCGGACGAGCGTCATGGCAACCCACGACGCGGCCCTCATCGACCGCGCGCTGGACATCTTTGCCACCGTCAAGCGCGAATTCGAATCCGAGCACGGAGCGCTGCCGGGCCCCTCAATTTGATTGTGCGCCTGGACACATGGCCGACGGCCCACAAAAACCTCGCTCCGAGCGAACGCGCCGGTGGTGAGTTTGTTGACCAACCCTCGGGCGCTGCGTAGCTTCCTAGTGCGCTCGGCGCGGAGGTGCCAGGGGCTTTGAGAGGGCCCTGACACCGAGTTCCCGGGGAGCGACGGCCATGGTCAGCCGCAACTTTGCTGCGCTGCCCGCGGTAGGTCGTGTCGTGCGCGCGTACACCGTAAACCAACGATTTGTTTGCGCGCTCGCAGGCGCGAGCGGCGGGGAGTTCAGATGACAGCGACAGCATTCGCCTACGGGCCCCAGCACATGCGGGCCCTACAACGCGCAAACGAGGTGCGCCTGGCGCGCGCCGAACTCAAGCGCCGTGT
>JBEKSK010000295.1:0-4640 GCA_049517155.1 Solirubrobacteraceae bacterium | reverse complement strand
CGCGCCCGCGCACCAGTCCGAGCACGAGGTCGGCCTCGGCCAGCACGCCCGCGGGGTCGTGGCTGACGATCACCCGAGTGCGGCCGGACTCGCGGCCGATCAGCGGCTCGACCAGCGCGCCCGCCGCCGGATCGAGGTTGGCCCGCGGCTCATCCAGCAGCAGCAGCTCGGGGTCGTGCAGCAGCGCCCGGCAGACCGCCACGCGCTGCACCATGCCGCGCGAGAGCGTGCGCAGCGGCTCATCGGCGCGCCGCTCCATCGCCACCGCGGCGAGCAGTTCCTGCGCGCGCTCGTCGCCGCGCACTCCGTGCAGCGCCGCGTAGAAGCGGAGGTTCTCCCGCGCGGTCAGCTCGCGGTAGAGCAGTGGCTCGTGGCCGAGCAGTCCGATCCGCCCGCGCACCGCCCAGCCTTCGCCCGGCAGCGCGTGCCCCAGGACCCGGACCTCACCGCCGTGCGGGCGAAGCAACGTCGCCAGCAGCCGAAGCAGCGTCGTCTTGCCGGCGCCGTTGGGTCCGAGGACCGCGAGCGTCTGGCCGGCCGCGACGCTGAGCGTCACGTCAGCGAGTGCGAGGCGCTCGCCGTAGCGGCGCGTCAGCCCGCGCAGCTCAAGCGCCGCCAGGACCGCCACCCCACCAAGGCGTTTGGCGGACGCGGCGCGCCAGCGGCCCGCGCGGCTGCGCAGGGCTGCACTTCAGGGGTGAGGTGGAGGCGCGCACGCGTTGCACGGTAAACGCCCGGCGCCCGGCGCGCGGTTTGCGGGCTCGGGCGTGCTTCGGCGGGCGCTCAGCGCCTGCGGCGCGTGTGCTGCGGTGCCTTCATGTGCACGACATGGATCGTGGCGGTGCTGGTGTTACCGAGCTTGTCGGTGACGGTCACCTTGATCGTGTGCGGCCCGAGCGCCAGCTTCGCTGCCGCGTGCCGAGGGGCTGATCGCAGAGACGGAGATCCGCAGGGCGCCGCTGTAGCGCTGTCCCTGGGTCGGTTTGAGGATCGTGATCGCGGGGCCGTTGAAGTCGCCGCAGGCCGCCGTCAGCTGGTTGCCGTGCAGCGACTCCTGCTCGAATGCGGCGAACGCCGGCTTCGGCGAATAGTCCGTGTTCAGCAGGCCGTAGTTGTCGATCGGGGCGGTTGAGCTCGCACCGTTGTACATCTCGAACCACATCGCCGCCTTGACGTAGGAGTACTGCGGCTGATCGAGGCAGTTGTAGGCCTGCTGAAGGTAGGTGGCCTGTTGGGCCTCGCTGACCCCGCCGAGCTTCTGGCCGGCCCAGGCGCCGGTCTCGCACTCGGCGCTCGTCGAGGACCAGCCGATCTCGGTCATGTAGATCGGCTTGGCGGCGTCGCCGTTGGCGGCCATCAGCGTATGGATCCCGGTGAAGCCGAGGAAGAAGTACTGGTTGACGGTCGTGGTGTTCTGGTTGTACTCATACACATAGGGCGAGGTGATGTTGCAGGCGGTGTCGGTGTGGACGGCGACCGCGTCAAACGATCCCTGCGCGCCGGCGGTGTAGAGCTGGCTGAGGAAGGTCGGGTCGTTGGCGCCGACGATCACGATCGCCTTCGGGTCGGCGGATTTGACGGCCGGATAGGCGGCCTTCAGCAGCGCGGCGAACTGCACGGGCGTGCCGGTCCACCAGGACGGCGAGGCCTCCTCGTTCCAGATCTCCCAGGCCGCGACGCGGCCGTGGAAGGTGTTGACGATGTAGTTCATAAAGCCGGCGAAATAGGTGTCGTTGAGCGGCGGCGCGGCGATCGAAGTCGATCCGCCGTTGGCCCAGGCGGGGGCGCCGACGACATCGACGTCGACCTTGGTGGTTGCCGGGATCGACGCGAAGAAGTGCTGGTAGACCTGAATCCAGCCGGCGTCGTAGTCGCCCTGCGTGGGCTCGATGTCGCTCCATTGCAGGAACACGCGCACCCAGGCGGGGCGGCTGGCGCGGATCGCGGCAGCGACCTTGCCGGAAGCCATACCGGCGTTGGAGGTGACGTTGACGCCGACCTCGGTGGCGCTCGCGGGTGCGGCCGACGCGAGCGCGCCGCCAACCAGCAGGAGCGCCAGCACCGGGCCCAGCAAGCGCTGTAGGAATCGCCTCATGGTCTTCCCATCGGCGGCGCGCCCGGGTTCGCCAACCAGACCGCGCGAGACTAGGCGGACATCTGAGTGGGCGATTCCTGACCGCGCCGCGCGGTGCTCCGAGCGCGGCCCCATCGCGGGTCAGGATAGCCCGCCGTCAGGGCCACAAACCCGTCGCGGCGAGCTGATTGCCCGCAACTAGCGCGTTATACGTGCGCTGCGCCGAGCGGTGCGCTGCGCCGAGCGCCAGTCGGGCAGCCCGCACGGCATCGGGCCCCTCATCACCCGTCCCGCGCGCGTGCTCAGGCGGCGACGGCTGCGCGCTTGGCGTCCTCGATCAGTTGGAGCACCGCGCCCTCGTCGCCGTCGCGTAGCAGCGCGATCGGGTCGGGCCGGCCACCGACGATCGAGTCGAAGAAGGATCTGCGCTCCTGGAAGGTCGGCAGCGTCGCCTTGGCCCAGCCGCGCGCGTCGTTGAGGATCACGGCGAGGCGGGCATAGTCCTCGCCGAACTGCGCCGCGATCTCGCGCTTCATCCGCTTGGCCAGTGCCGGCGAGGCACCGGCGGTGGAGATCGCGATCGCCAGCGGACCGCTGCGCACGATCGCCGGAAGGATGAAGTTGCAAAGCGGCGGCACATCGACGACGTTGACCAGCATCGCTCGCGCCTCGGCGTCCGCGTGGACCTCGATGTTGACCTCGGTGTCGTCGGTCGCCGCGATCACCAGGAACGAGCCCTCGAGGTCGCCTGGTTGATAGCTGCGGCGCTCCCACGCGATCGAGCCTTCCGCTGCCAGCTCGGCGAGGGCGTCCTGTGCCGCCGGGGCGACGAGCGTGACCGCCGCCCCGCAGCTGAGCAGGCCCTCGACCTTCTCGAGCGCCACCTCGCCGCCGCCGACGACCAGACAGCGCCGGCCGTCGAGGCGCAGGCAGGCGATGTAGAAAGGCACCTCCAGCATGTCGCGCACGCAGGTCTGATCGCAGATCCCGCGCCGGTACTGGCACACGCACTCCTTGCCGGCGTAGGCCTGGGCTGGCATGTCCAAAGCTTACGGTGGCGGGCGTCCAATCCCTTGGCGGCGCTTCTGCGCCGGCCGGCGGATTCGCGCCTGCGCCGGGCTCTCAGCCGCGGTGGGCGCCGCGCGGCCGTGCGGCGAAGCTCGGGCTGGGGAGGGGCTCCGCCCGGCGGCCGTGCGTGCGGCGGTGGCCGCAGCGGTGGGCGGAGGTGGCCGCCGCGGTTCGCCGTTGCCCGCTCAGCGGCGCAGCGTGCGCCCGGCCAGCCGGATGATCGCGGGCGCACCGTCGCGCAGCGCCTGTTCGCGCTCACCCTCGCGTGTGGAATGCAGGACGGCGAGCGTGCGGGCGGCGCGCTGCGTGGCTGCGTCGTAGCGGTAGCGCCACGGCGGCCGGCGAGCCGCCGGCTCCCAGGTGATCAGCTGCGCGCGGCCACACTGCTCGAGCGCTTCGGCAGCGGCCTGGCGCAGCGGCGCCACCGGCACGTGGTCGTTGCCCCAGACGATCCGTGCTCGCAGCTCGCGGGCGATCCGCACGCAGCGACGGCGGTCCGAGCTCCAGATCGAGGCCCCGAGGCTGCGCTCGCCGCCGTTGGCCAGCTCGACTGCCGCCACCGAGTCCTCGACAGCACTGACGCAGAGCACTGGCCCGGCCACGCGCTCGCGGGCCAGGCGCGCCTGCGGCGGCACCCCGCTCAACAGCGTCGGTGCGAAGAACGCGCCGCGCGCCGATGCGAGCGTGGTCCGGCCGCCGCCGACGATCACGCCACCAAGCCCGAGGGCCTCGCCGATCGCCTCCTCGAGCGCGGCCGCTACGGCCTCGTTCGCGAGCGGCCCGAGCTGGGTGTGCGGCGCCAGCGGGTCGCCGAGTTCGAGCCCCGCCGCGGCGGCGCACAGGGCAGCGAGGAACTCCTCATGGCGTTCGCGTGCGACGTAGACGCGCTTGAGTGAGCCGGCCAGCTGTCCGGCGCCGGCGCACGCTGCCCACAGCGCCCCGTCGACGGCGTGCGCCAGCTTCGCGTCGGCGAGCACGATCATCGCGTCGGGCCCGCCCGGTCCGCCGCCGAGGTCGAGCAGGCGCGCCGATCCAGCGAGCGAGTCCTCGAAGGCGACCCGCACTAGGCCCTCCGGCAGGCCGGCGCGCGCGAGCACGCCGGCGATGCGCTCCGCGGCGCGCCCGGTCCCGGGCGCCGGCGCGATGATCACGCCGTTGCCGGCGAGCAGGGCGGCGCCGACGGTGGTCAGCGGCAGCGCGAACGGCGCGCTCGCGGCGCCGCGGATCGCGACCACGCCGACCGGTGCGAGCCCGCTGCTGGCGCGCGTCAGTGGGTGCAGCGTTCGCGGCAGCGCGAAGCGGTGGGCGCCGAGCAGGCCGCGCGCGTTCGCGGCCAGCCAGCGCAGGGAGTCGATCACGGCGAGCAGCTCGAAGGCCGCGATCTCTGCTCGCGGGCGCTGCGCCTCGCCGGCGAGCGCCAGGCAGAGATCGTCGAATTCGTCCACCACCGCCTGGGCGGCGCGCTCGAGGTAGTGGGCGCGGTCGGCTATACGCAGCT
>JBEKSK010000294.1:0-3723 GCA_049517155.1 Solirubrobacteraceae bacterium | reverse complement strand
TGTACGCCGATCGACGGGCTGATCTCGGCGTTGGGCACGACGCGCGGTGGCAGCGCGCAGCCCAGGCCGACGATTCCAGCGTGCACGAGCGCGTCAGGGCGCTCCCGCGACTGCGCCTGCTCAAGCGTTGCCGACATGGTGCTCCTCGAGCGCGATCGCCTGGACGTCCTGCAGATTGCGCGAAACGAGCCGCGCGAGCACCTGATCGGGGCCGACGTCGATGAAGGTGTGAGCGCCGTGCGCGGCGAGGGCGACCATCGTCTCGCGCCAGCGCACCGGCGAGGTCAGGGCAAGCGCGAGCTCGTCGCGCGGGTCGACGAACGGCCGCGCGGTCAGCCCCGAGAAGACCGTGACCGCCGGGTCGCTGAAGCTGACGCGCTGCAATGCCTCGTGAAACGGCTGCTGCGCGGCGGCCATCCATGGCGAGTGAAAGGCGCCAGTCACATCAAGGGCGAGTGAGCGCACGCCGCGCTCGCGCGCGATCCGCGCAGCCTCGCGCAGCCCCTCGCGCGGGCCGGCGAGCACGGTCTGCCCGGGGGCGTTGTCGTTGGCGACCCAGACCCCGGCGTCCGCGGCGACAGCCGCCGCCTCCTCCGGCGTGCTCTTCAGCAGCGCAAGCATGCTGCCGTCGCCGCCGTTGGCGTTCCCCGACTCGTCCATCAACGCGCCGCGCAGCACGACCAGCTCCAGCGCGTCCTCCCAGCGCAGCGCCCCTGCGGCCGCCAGCGCCGAGAGCTCGCCCAGCGAATGCCCGGCGAAGGCCACAGCCGCGACGGGATCCTCGAGCTCGAGGAAGGCGGCGAGGCTGGAGAGGAAGATCGCGGGCTGCGCGTAGCGAGTGGACTGGCCGGCCAGCTCGAAGCAGTCCTCGCCGATCAGCTCGCCGGCCAGTTGCAGTAGCTGCGGGATCGCGTCGGCGACGCGTGCCTGCGAGCGCGCCACAGACACCCCCTGGCCCGGAAAGAGGACCGCAGCACCCCGATCGACCCGCACGCCGACATCATCGCGCGTGCGACGGCGTGCATGCCCCCACGCGCGCGGATCACCCCCGCTCAGGGGGGTGCCGACCCCCCACACGGGGGGTCGGGCGCGCCCGTCGAGCCGGATCGTCCTCGGCCCGACGGTCAATCCGTCAGGCCGGCCCGATGGGCGCGCTGCACCGCATCGGCGCGGTTGCGCGCGCCGAGCTTGCGGTAGAGGCTGCTCGTGTGCTCGTGGATCGTGTGCGGCGAGAGGTGCAGAGCCGCGGCGATCTCGCGGTTGGTGGAGCCGCCCGCGATCAGGTCCAGCACTTCGCGCTAGCGCGGTGACAGCGAGGTCGCCTCGCCATCACCCTGCGGCTGGAACACGGTCATCCCGAGGCCGACCATGCGGACGGCGCGCGAGATGTCGGCGGCGCCCCAGTCCTTGGGGATGAAGCCGGAGGCGCCGGCCGCCTTGGCCGCCCCGGGTGAGATCCGGCCGGCGCCGCTGATCAGCAGCACCTTCGTGCCGGGTGAGCGCTCGCGCAGTTGCTGGCAGATCTCCGGCCCGGATTCCTCGCCGATGAACAGATCGACCAGCGCGACATCGGGCTTGTAGCGCTCGGCCAGCGCGTAGGCCTCCTCGCCGTTGCGCGAGCTGAGGCAGCGCTCGACCCACGGCTGAACGCCGAGCATCAGCCGGAAACCCCAGTGGACGATGTCGTGGTCGTCGACGATCAGCACGCGCAACTTGGAGTGGTCGTCGAGGGCGTCGAGCTCCTCCGTCGGGATGGTCATGGCTCCTCGTAGGGGACGACCAGGCGAACCTGCCAGCGGTCGCCGTCGCGCGAGCCGAACTCCAGCAGGCCACCGGCCTGCAGGGCTTCGAAGCCCGCCAGGCGCAGTCCCATGCCGGCCGGCTCGCCGTGCTTTTGCACGCCGTCGTTGGTGATCTCGAGCACGAAGGTGCCGTCGCCCATCTGGCTGCGTACGCCGACTCGCGTGGCGTGCGCGTGCTTGTCGGCGTTGCGGATTGCCTCGGCCAGCACCGACTGGGCGAGCGGCTCGAGTGCCGCGGGAGCAGCCAGCTGCGCGCCGTCGTCAAGCGTGATCCCGAGGTCCGGGTACTCGTGGCGAAGCCTCGCGACCTCCTCGGCGAGGGTCGTGCTCGTGGCGGCGACCAATCGTCCCAGCGGCCGCTGCATTGCCGTGCGCAGGTCTCCGAGCGCCGCCTGAACCTCCTCGGCGCAGCGCCTGCGCGTCTGCTCGTCGAAGGGCTGGTCACCCGAGAGCGCGAGCGAGACTCCGAACAGGCGCTGGACCACCCCCTCGTGAACCTCGCGAGCGAGGTCGATCCGACCTTCGAGCGCGACCGCGCGCTCATGCTGGCGGGTCGCAGCGCGCGCCATCGCGGCGAGTGCCGCCATCTTGCCGAGGATCCAGAGCACCTCGCGCTCCGCCGCGGTCAGCGGCGGTCCGTCGCTGCCGCGGTCGCCGAGGATCGCCCCCAGCCAGCGGCCGCGCGTCGACATCGGCGCGCAGACGACGGTGCGGGCCGCCAGCCGCTCGACGTACTCGGCCGGCAGCTGGCTCTCGAGGTCCTCGGCGATTTCCAGGACGCGATCCTGTATCAGCGCCTCACGCGCCAGCGCCGCCGACTCGAGCGTGAAGAAGTCGCCGTGAAAGAGCTCGAGATCCACGCCGTAGCTGCCCGCCGCGAGGATCCGCCGGCGCGTCGAGTCGTAGCGGAAGATCACGACGCGCCGCAGGGCCGTGCAGCGCGTGATGCCCTCGCAGAGGCGGCTGTAGAAGTCGTCGGCGAGGCCCTCTTCCTCGCTCTGCGCGAGCACCTCGGCGAAGATCTCGATCGCGTCGGCGTGAGCCGGCGTGAGCTGGGTGGTGGGCGTGGTCGGCTCGGGCATCGTCTCGGCCGTGATTCTCGCGCATCCGCATCGCCGGCGAGCGTAGGGTTCCAATGCATGGAGCTGCGCCACCTGCGCTACTTCCTCGCGGTCGCCGAGGAACTGCACTTCCACCGTGCGGCCACACGACTGCATATCTCGCAGCCGCCGCTCAGCCAGCAGATCCGCGCGCTCGAGCGCGAGCTGGGCGTGACATTGCTCGAGCGCAACCGCCGGCGGGTCACGCTGACCGCTGCCGGGGAGGCCTTTCGCGATGAGACGCGAGCGATCCTCGCGGCAGTCGACCGAGCTGCCGAGCGTGCGCGCAACATCTCCCGCGGATCGCTCGGGACGCTGTCGGTCGGCTTTGTCGGCTCGGCGATGTTCAGCCCGACGCTGCCGGACATCCTGCGCGAGTTTCGCGCCACGCGACCCGACGTCGAGCTGGTCCTGCGCGAGCTGCCGACGGTCGTGCAGTTTCAGGCTCTGCTCGGCGGTGAGCTCGACGTGGGGGTGATCCGCGGGCCCGTCGCGCCGGCGGAGATCGATCCGCGGCTTGAGCTGATGACGATCCAGCGCGAGCGGCTGGTCGCCGCACTACCCTCCGAGCACCCACTCGCCTCGCGCCGCCGGCTGCGCGCCGAGGAGCTTCGCGGCGAGACGTTTGTGATCCTCGCACGCCGCGAAGCGCCGGGCCTTTTCGCGAGCCTGAGCTCGGCGATGGTCGAGGCCGGCGGTGTTCCGGAGGACGTGCTGGAGGTCGCCGAGATGCAGACGATAATCAGCCTTGTGGCCGGCGGCTTCGGCGTCTCACTGGTGCCGGCATCGGTAGGAGCCGTCGAGCGCAGCGGCGTGACCTT
>JBEKSK010000293.1:0-3772 GCA_049517155.1 Solirubrobacteraceae bacterium | reverse complement strand
GGCGGAGCGCTACGACGCCGATTCGGCACGCGGATGGTTCCAGAAGGCGATGGTCGCCTCGACCCACCCGCAGGAGCGGCTGCAGATCCGCCGCATGGCGGATGCGTCACTCGCGTTGGCCGAGCGCCGCGCCGGAGACCTCAAGACGGCGGTCGAGAAGATGGGCCAGGAGGCTCCGTCGTCGCGCGCCCTGTTCGGGCTGCGTGTGATGGGTCTCGTCGCCCCGCCGAGGAGCGCCGGTATCGTCGCGCGCCTGCGCGGCATCCTCGTCGCGATCGTCGCGGTGATCGTGGCGATCGCGCTCGGCACCGGGATCGTCGAGTTGATCTCGCTGCCCTCGGGCCGCCTCAGCCTGCCCCCCGCCGTGCTGCTCGGCGTGATCCTCGACGCCGTGATCCTCGCGATCCTCGCGATGTTCGGGCGTCGCCGCCAGCGAGCCGCGCGGGCCAAGGCAACCGGCGGGACCTGATCACGCGAGCGGGCGCAGGCGTCCGCCCGTCCACGACCACCCGCATCCGAGCGCCCGTGCCCGTGGGTATCCAGATGGCTCCCAAGCGCACCCACCACAAGCACTCCTCAACCAAGGGCTACCGCCGTGTGCTCGACCGGCTCGCGGACCATCCGGCTGTGCATCGAGTCGCGACCGGGCGCGTCACGCCGCGAATGGGAGCCGGGCGTCCGGTCGCGCTGATCTCGAAGGTCCGCCCGGTCGCCTCTGGCCTTTCGATCACGATCAACGTCGACGGGGCGATCATCGACGCTTACGTGATCACCGATCAGCCCGAGGAGGTCATCGGCTTCTTGGACGAGCAGGGTTGGACGCAGTCGTGAGCGCCGATCCGCGAGCGCCGCTCGCCCGCCTGCTCGGCCGCGTCCTGCGCGCAGGCGGTCGCGGCGGCACCAGCTTGCCGGGCAAGCTGATGCTGCGCATGGACCCCGCCGCGATCGCGCGGCTCGCCGCGCCGCTGCCGCGCGGCAGCGTCGTGGTCTCCGCGACCAACGGCAAGACGACAACCGCGGCCTTCGCCGCCGCGATCCTCGAGGCAGCCGAGGTGCCCACGGTGCACAACGTCGCCGGGGCCAACATGGCGGGGGGAATCGTCTCGGCGCTGCTCGAGCGTCCCGCGAACGCGCAGCTGGGCGTGTTCGAGGTCGACGAGTTCTGGCTCGAGCGGGTGACCGCGTCGCTGCGCCCGCGTGTGCTGCTGCTCGGCAACCTGTTTCGCGACCAGCTCGACCGCTACGGCGAGCTTGAGACAATCGCCGAGCGCTGGGCGAAGCTGATCGCGACGCTCCCCTCGAAGCTCGTGCTGAACGCCGACGACCCGCTGATCGCCGATCTCGGCCGCGACCGCGACGACACGCTCTACTTCGGCATCGAAGACCCGACCGCGGCGAGCGCCGCGGGCCTCACCCACGCGTCTGACTCCAAGCGCTGCCGCCGCTGCGGCGCGGCCTACGTCTACACACACGCCTACATCGCCCATCTCGGCGTCTACGCGTGCCCGGAGTGCGGCGCGCAGCGCCCAGCGCCGACGGTCAGCGCCCACGAGATCTCGCTCGACGGCCTGCGCGGCGCGACGTTTGAGCTGCGCACGCCACTCGGCGACACGCGCGTGACGCTCTCGCTGCCGGGCCTCTACAACGTCTACAACGCCCTCGCTGCCGCCGCCCTCGCTGCCGCCCTCGAGATCGAGCCCGCGACCATCGCCTCGGGACTCGCGGCCACCGCTGCGGTGTTCGGCCGCGGCGAGCGGATCAAGGTCGGCGAGCGTGAGCTGGCGATCCTGTTGATCAAGAATCCAGCCGGTGCGAATGAGGTCCTGCGGCTGCTCGGAGCCCAGGACGGGAGCCACGACGTCCTTGGCATCCTCAACGACAGGATCGCCGACGGCCGCGATGTCTCCTGGATCTGGGACGCCGATTTCGAGACCCTCGCGCCGCGCGTTCGGCACGCCACCTGCACCGGCACCCGAGCCGCGGAGCTCGCGCTGCGGCTGAAGTACGCCGGCGTTCCAGTCGAGCGCATCAGCGTCAGCAGCGATCTCGAGCGGGCGCTGCGCGAGGCGCTCGAGCGCTCGCAGGGCGAGCTATACGCGTTGCCAACCTACACCGGCATGCTCGCGCTGCGCGAGCTGCTGACGCGCTCCGGCCAGGCGCAGAGCTCCTGGGCGCGAGGATGAGCGCCGACGCCGTGATCTGGCATGACCTGGAGTGCGGCGGCTACAGCGCCGACCTGCCCGAGTGGCACGCCCTTGCGCGCCGCCACGCCGGTGGCGTGCTCGATGTCGGCGCCGGCACGGGCCGCGTGGCGCTGTCGCTGGCGCGCGCCGGCATCCGCGTGATCGCGCTCGAGCGCGACAGCGAACTGGCGGCGGAGCTGCGGCGGCGCTCAGCCGACCTGGCGGTCGAGGTGCTCTGCGCCGATGCCTGCGCCTTCACGCTGTCCGCCGCCGTATCGCTCGCGATCGTCCCGATGCAGACCGTCCACCTGCTCGCCGATCGCCCGGCGTTTCTCGCCTGCGCCCGGCGCGCGCTGCGGCCCGGGGGCGTGCTGGCGGTGGCGCTGCTCGGCGAGGGCGTCGAGCCGTTCGAGCTGGAGCTCGAGCCGGACAGCGTCCAGCTCGCAGGCGTTCGCTACGAGAGCGCACCGACCGCGCTTCGCCGCCGCGACGGAGCGGTCCTGATCGAGCGCCGCCGCTCGCGGACCGCCGACGGAACCTCAGAGTCCGTGCTGGACCTGGTTCGCCTGGCGGACTGCGATCGCGCGACGCTTGTGGCCGAGGCGGTGAGCGCCGGCTTCCAGCCACTGCGCGGCCGCACCGTCGCGCCGACCGCCGAGCACGCGGGCAGCGAAATCGTCTGCCTGGAGGTGTCGGCGTGATCCTGCGTGTCTGCGCGCTGTACCCCGACCTGATGAACATCTACGCCGACCGCGGCAACCTGCTGATGCTCGAGCGCCGCTGCGTCTGGCGCGGGATCGAGTGGCGATTGCACGAGAGCGGCCTGGGCGAGCCACTGCGCGACGAGCACGACCTCTACTACATCGGCGGCGGCCAGGACGCCGACCAGCGCCGCTGCGCCGGTGACCTGCTCGAGCACAAGGCCGCCGCGCTGCACGCGGCAGCTGCGCGCGGAGCCGTGGTGCTCGGCGTCTGCGGGGGCTACCAGCTGCTCGGCCACAGCTACGAGCTCGGCGCCGAGACGATCCCGGGCATCGGCCTGCTCGACCTGCACACCGTGCGCGCCGACGGGCCGCGACTGATCGGCAACGTGGCCGTGCAAAGCGCCGAGGGCATGATCGCCGGGTTCGAGAACCACGGCGGGCGCACGCAGCTCGGCAGCGGTCAGGAGCCCCTCGGCCGTGTCCTGCGAGGCCATGGCAACGACGGACACAGCGGCTTCGAGGGCGCGCGGCGCGCCAATGTGATCGGAACCTACGTGCACGGCCCGCTGCTGCCGAAGAACTCCTGGCTGTGTGACTGGCTGACGGCCCGCGCGCTCGGCGTCGACCCCGCGGCGCTCGGGCCGCTGGCGGACGAGCTGGAACGCGCCGCGCACGCCGGAGCGCTGGCGGCGGCGGGCGTCAAGGACTGAGCGCCACCGCCGTGTTGCGCCCGCCGCGTCGGCGGGCGTTCAGCCGCTCGAGCCGAAGCCGCGGGCGTCGCGTTCGCTTGCGTCCAGCGTGTCGACCTCCTCCACGGCGAGCGGCGCGAACGCGACGACGAGCAGCTGGGCGATGCGGTCGCCCGCGACGACCTCGAAGGCCGAC